>JALVVO010000251.1 GCA_027023345.1 Thermaceae bacterium | reverse complement strand
TCAACCCCGGCGCCGAGGTGGTGGCGGGGGGCGACGTGATCGTGGTGGGCAAGCTCCGGGGCCTGGCCCACGCCGGCGCCGAGGGCAACCGCGAGGCCGCGATCTGGGCGCTCTCGGTGGAGGCCAAGCAGCTCAGGATCGCCGACCTGGTGGCCCGGGCGCCGGAGGAGGGGTTTTCCGGCCAGGGGCCTGAGCGGGCGGTGGTGAAGGAGGGGCGGATTGTGCTCGAGCCCTGGGGGAAGGGCCGCCCGAGAGGCTAATCCAAAAATGGCAAAAAGAAACCGCCCCGGCCTTTTCCGCCCGGGCCGGAAAAGCGCGGGCCGCGCCTACTTCTTCTTCCGCGGCCGGTACTTGCCGTAGGTCCCGCGCCAGAGCTTGCCGCGCTTGGTCCTGCGGTCGCCCTTGCCCATCGCGACCCCCCTAGGCCTGGAGGCTCCCCAGGAGCTTGTGGAGCTTTCGCATCAGCCGCGACTTCTTCCGCGCGGCCGCCCGCCAGTGGAGGGTGGAGCCCTTGGCCGCCTTGTCGATCAGGCTCTCGGCCACCCGAAGGTACTTGAGGGCGCGCTCCTTATCGCCTGCCTCGGCGGCGGCCACGGCCTTCTTGCTGAAGGTCTTGATCATGGACTTCTTCGCCCGGTTGCGGGCCCGCCTTTTTAGCGACTGGCGGTGCCGCTTCATCGCCGATGGAGTGCGTGCGCTCTTCGCCATAGTCCTCCTTCGCCCCTCCGGGGCAGCAACCCCTATCGTAGCGGCTCGGACCCGGTTTCCGCAACCGCGATCCGCGCCCCTCCGGTGAACCTTTGTTCGCGGATTGACCCCGCGCGGCCCCGGGGCTAGAGTGGGCCCGTATAAATGTTTAGAAGCGAACAATCGTTCACCGCCGGGCGGAAGGCCTCGCCCGGGGAAAGGGGTACGGCGTGGAAGCCTTGAACGAGCGGACCGTGCAGGACTACCTCCGGCGAAAGGGGCTCAGCCCCCTGCTCGGGGAGGGGGCCTGGCAGGCCGAGCCGATCACCGAGGGGAACGTCAACCTGCTCTTTCGGGTGAAAAACCCCGCCACCGGTCGTTCGGTGGTGGTCAAGCAGGCGCTGCCCTACGCCTGGCGCTACCCCGACTTCAAGATGCCCACCGACCGGCTCAAGGTCGAGTACGCGGTGCTCAAGGTCGCTGGCGAGCACGCCCCCGAGCAGGTTCCCAAGGTCCACTTCTTCGACGAGAACGACGCGGTGATCGTGATGGAGGACCTCGCCCGCCACCGCGAGATGCGGGCCGCCCTCCGGGAGGGGGTACGCTTTCCCCGGGCCGCCGAGCACCTCGGCCGCTACATGGCGCGCACCCTCTTTTACACCTCCGACCTCTACCTGCCCTCGGGGGAGAAGAAGGCCTGGGCTGCCGAGCTCGTGAATCCGGTGCTCCGCAAGGTTCAGGAGGACCTGGTCTTCACCCAGCCCTACAAACCCCACCCCAATAACCGCTACTCGAGGCCCTTGGAGCCGATCGTCCAGGAGATCTACGCCGACGACGCCCTCCGGGCCGAGGTCCACGAGCTAAAGGAACGCTACATGACCCAGGCCCAGGCGCTCATCCACAACGACCTCCACACCGGCTCGATCCTCGCGAGCGAGGACGAGACCAAGGTGGTGGACCCCGAGTTCGCCTTCTTCGGACCCATGGGCCACGACCTCGGCACCTACCTGGGAAACCTCGCCCTCGCCTACGCCGCCTACGAGGCCCACGCCCCGAACGAGGAGGAAAAGCGGGCGTTCCGGGCCTGGCTGCTGGAGAGCTTCGAGGAGACCTGGCGGGTCTTCGAGCGGGAGTTCCTCTCCGCCTGGGAGCGAGACGCGAACCCCGAGGAGTGGTACTCGGACCGTTACCGCGAGCGCTACCTCAAGCGGCTCTTGAAGGACGCCGCCGGGTTCGGCGCCGCCGAGATGTTCCGCCGGCTCATCGGGATGGCCCACGTCTCCGACTTCTGGTCCATCGAGGACGAAGCGGAGCGGGCCGCCGCCGAGAGCCTGGGGCTCGACATCGCGCGGCGGTGGATCCGCTCCTGGCGGGGCCTCGAGACGATCGAGGAGCTCGCCGGGCTGGTGCGGGAAGGGAGGGTGTTGCTTTGAGCACGTTTCGCTCGATCGAGTGGAAGGGGGACCGGCTGGTCCTTTTGGACCAGCGGCGGATCCCCGAGGCGAAGGTCTTTCTGGAGCTGAGGACCCCCGAGGAGGTTGCCGAGGCGATCCGCTCCATGGCGGTGCGGGGGGCGCCGGCGATCGGGGCGGCGGCGGCCTTCGGGATGGCGCTCGCCGCACGGGCGGGCCGGGACCTGGCCGAGGCCGACCAAATCCTCAGGGCCTCCCGCCCCACCGCGGTCAACCTCTTTTGGGCCCTGGACCGGATGAAGCGGGTCTGGGAGGGGTTTTCCGGGGACCGGGAGGCGCTCTTTTTGGCGCTTGAGGCCGAGGCCCTTCGGATCGCCGAGGAGGACGTCGCCGCCAACAAGGCGATCGGCCATAACGCCCTTCCCCTGATCCCGGACGAGGCGAGGATCCTGCACCACTGCAACACCGGCTCGCTGGCGACGGTGGACTACGGCACCGCCCTCGGGATCATCCGCATCGCCCATGAGGCCGGCAAGAAGGTCCACGCCTTCCTCGACGAGACCCGCCCCCGGCTCCAGGGGGCGCGGCTTTCCGCCTTCGAGATGCGGGAGCTCGGCATCCCCCACACGGTGATCGTGGACGGGGCGAGCGGGCACGTGATGAAGAAGTTCGGCATCGACCTGGTGGTGGTGGGGGCCGACCGCATCGCGGCCAATGGCGACACCGCCAACAAGATCGGGACCTACAACCTGGCCATCGCCGCCCGCTACCACGGCATTCCCTTCTACGTCGCCGCCCCCACCAGCACCATCGACTTGAAGACCCCGAGCGGCGAGGCCATTCCTATCGAGGAGCGCGCGCCCGAGGAGGTCACCCACTGCGGAGATACGCGCGTGGTCCCCGAGGGGAGCCCGGTCTACAACCCCGCCTTCGACGTGACCCCGGCCGAGCTCATCACCGCCATCGTCACCGAGGTGGGCATCGCCTACCCGCCCTTTTTGGAGAGCCTTCCCGCCCTGGTGGCGAAGGCCGAGGAGGCCCGGTCGTGAGCTGGCAGGAAGAAGCGAAGAGGGTGGCCGACGGGATCCGCCGCCGGGTCACCGCCTTCACCCTGAAAAACGGCGGCGGCTACCTGAGCCAGGCCTGCAGTAGCGCCGAGATCCTCGCCACCCTCTACACCAAGGTGATGAACCTCGGACCCTCGGTGGCCCCGCCGGTGCCGCCGCCGTTTCGGGGCGTGCCCCGGGCGGGGAATGAGGACTACGCCACCGGCGCCGGCTACAACGGCCCCAAGGAGCCCCACCTCGATCGCTTCTTCATCAGCCCGGTGCACTACGCCCTGGTCCTCTACGCCACCCTGGTCGAGACCGGGCGGATGGCCGAGGAGGGCCTTTTGATGTTCAACCAAGACGGCAGCACGGTGGAGATGATCGGGGCCGAGCACTCCCCGGGGCACGAGCTGATGGCGGGCTCCTTGGGCCAGGCGCTCAGCCAGGTGATCGGGATCGCGCTGGCCCGGAGGGAGCACGGCGAAAGCGGGCGGAACTTCGTCTTCATGTCCGACGGCGAGTTCATGATCGGCCAGACCTGGGAGGCGGTCGAGACCCTGGCCTTTTACAAGCTCGATAGCGTCGTCGTCTACATCGACGCGAACGGCCAGTCGGCCGACGGGCGGATCGACGAGGTGATGCGGATCGAGCCGCTGAAAGATCGCCTTTTGGCCTTCGGGGCGGTGGCGGTGGAGGTGGACGGGCACGACGTGGAAGCGCTCGCGGCCGCCGCCGAGGTGCCCCACGAGGGCAAGGCGCTCTTCGTCATCGCCCGCACCAACCCCTACTGCGGGGTCGAGGTGCTCGCCGAGCGGGCCCCCAGGTTCCACTACATCCGCTTCACGAGGCCCGAGGAGAAGGAGGCGCTCGAGCGCTTCTACGTCGAGAAATGGGGGGGCAAGAAGTGAAGCTCGAGACCCAGGTCCACCAGCGGAACCTGGTGAAGTGGGCGGCGGACAAGCCCGAGGTGGTGGTCTTCTCCGCCGACCTGACCAGCTCCACCGAGGTCCGCCTCTTCGCCGAGACCTACCCCGAGCGCTTCTACTCGTTCGGGATGACCGAGCAGAACATGATCTCGGCCGCCGGGGGCATGGCGAGGGAGGGCTTCACCCCCTGGGTGCACACCTTCGCCGTCTTCCTCTACCGCCGCGCCCTCGACCAGATCCAGATGTCGGTTGCCTACCCCAACCTGCGGGTCCGGATCGTGGGCTTTCTGCCCGGGATCACCACCCCCGGCGGGGCCACCCACCAGGCCATCGAGGACGTGGCCATCATGCGGGCTGTTCCCAACATGACGGTGCTCGAGACCGGCGACGCCACCGACGTGGAGACCGTTCTCGACGTGGCCCAGGCGGTGGACGGCCCGGTCTACATCCGCATGCTGCGGGGCCAGATCCCCAGGCTCTTTACCGAGCCCTTTAAGCTCGGCCGCGCCCGCCACCTGAAGAAGGGCACCGACCTCGCCCTCTTCACCGCCGGGATCACCACCGAGGAGGCGATGCGGGCCACCGAGGTACTGGAGAAGAAGGGCGTCTCGATCACCCACCTGCACGTCACCACCCACAAGCCCTTCGACGACCCGGCGGTGCTCGAGGCCATAGAGAACGCCCGCTACGGCGTCATCACCTTCGAAAACCACACCATCGTCGGCGGCCTGGGCAGCGAGGTCGCCGAGGTGATGGCCGAGGCGGGGGTGGGGAAGAAGCTCCTCCGGCTCGGCATCCCCGACACCTACGCCCACGGGGGCAGCCGCCCCTACTTGATGCGTTACTACGGCCTCGACGCCCTCGCCCTGGTGCGGGGGGTCGAGCGGATGCTGGGCGAGGAGCTCGGGATCGAGGAGGAGGACCTGAAGGCGGTGCGCCTGGAGCCGGTGCACGGGGACTTTAAGGCGGAGGCGCTGTGAAGGTACGTGGTACGTGGTTGGTGGTGCGTGGTTGGGTTTTTCACCACGTACCACGCACTACGCACCACGTACGGGAGACGCTATGAGCCGCGCGGCGAACCCCGGATACGACACCGAGCTCACCCTCTCCGGCGAACGCTTCACCGCCCGCTACCGCATCGCCGCCGGGACGCCAGAGGAGGCCGAGGCGGCGGCGCGGGCGCTCGCCGTCGAGCAGACCATCGAGTTCCCCGCCGAGCTCACCGCCGGCCGCATCGCCGGCGAGGTGGTGGCCCGCGTCGAGGACCTCGCGGAGCGCGAGGACGGGGCCTTCGAGGCCGAGCTCTCCTTCGCGGTCGAGCTCGTGGGCGGCGAGCTCACCCAGCTCTTGAACGTCTTCTTCGGCAACTCGAGCCTGCTCCCGAACGTGCGTCTCTTGCGCGTCGGCCTCTCCCCCCGCCTCGCCGCCCGTTTCCCCGGGCCGCGCTTTGGCGTCGCCGGGCTCCGGCGGCGGCTGGGCGTGCCGAGTGGCCCCCTCCTCTCCACCGCCTTGAAGCCCCTCGGCCTCTCCCCGAGGGAGCTCGCCGAGATGGCCCGCCGCCTGGCCGAGGGCGGGATCCACCTGATCAAGGACGACCACGGCCTGGCCGACCAGGCCTTCGCCCCCTTCGAGGCCAGGTTGGAGGCGGTGACGCGGGTGCTCGAGGGCACCGGCGCGGTCTACGCCCCCAACGTCACCGCCCCCGGCGAGGAGACCCTCCGCCGGGCCCGGCTCGCCCGCGAGGCCGGCGCGGGGGCGGTGATGGTGGCCCCGGGCCTGGTCGGCTTCGACCGCATGGAGCGGATCGCCCGCGAGGTGGGCCTGCCCGTCCTCAGCCACCCCGCCTTCCTCGGCGGCTTCGTCCCCAAGGGAGAAGGCGGCATCGCCCACTACGCGCTCTTCGGCCAGCTGCAAAGGATCGCCGGCGCCGACGCGGTGATCTTCCCCAACCACGGCGGCCGCTTTGCCTTCACCAAGGAGGAATGCGCCGAGATCAACGCCGGGCTCAAGGACGACCTCGCCGGTCTCGCCCCCGCCTTCCCCGCCCCCGGCGGGGGGATGAGCCTCGAGCGGGTGCCCGAGATCCGGGCGCTCTACGGGGAGGACCTGATCTTCTTGATCGGCGGCGACCTCCACCGCCGGGGCCCCGACCTCGCCGAGGCCGCCCGGCGCTTCTTCGCGGAGGTGCGGGGGACGGCGTGACCCCGGAGGAACTTCTCGCCGTCGTCGCCTGGCTCTACTACAAGGAGGGCCTGACCCAGGAGCGGATCGCCCGGCGGCTCGGGCTTTCCCGGGTCAAGGTCACCCGCCTCTTGGCCCGGGCGAGGGAGGAGGGGGTGGTGGAGTTCCGCATCACCCGGCCCCTGCCCGAGCGCTTCCGGCTGGAAGAGGCCCTATTGCGCCGCTTTGGCCTTGCCGGCGCGGTGGTCGCTGAGGGGGAGCGGGACCTCGGCCCGGCGGCGGCGGAGTTCCTGGCCCGGGAGCTCGCCCCCGGGTGCCGCCTGGGCCTCGGC
>JALVVO010000250.1 GCA_027023345.1 Thermaceae bacterium | reverse complement strand
TCCCAAGAGGAAGGAGGCGGCGGCATCTTCTCGGTCCTCGGCCTCACCGTGCAGCTCGCTGGCAACGGCGCCCCCGCCTCCTTCCTCTTGGGAACGCTGGTGGCGCTCCTCGCCGGGTACTTCTTCCTCCGGCTTTCGCTCCTCTTTCGCGACGACGGCGGCATCTTCACCTTCGTACAAGGGGCCTGGCCGGACCGGCCGGAGCTCGGGACCCTCGTGGGCTGGGGGCTCCTTGCGATGTACGTGGGGACGCTCGCGCTCTACGCCTACACCTTCGCCGCCTACGGCGCGGACCTTTTGGGCGAGCCCGACCTTCGCTTGCTCCGGGTCTTCCTCGCCCTGCTCGTGCTCGCCTTCTTCGTCCTCGTGAACCTCGAGGGCGTCCGGGCCAGCGGCACCACCGAGGACCTGATGGTCTACACCAAGCTCGCGGTGCTCGGGCTTTTCGGCTTGATCGGGCTCTTTCGCGCCGACTTCTCCCGCTTTGTGCCGGCCTTCGATCACGGCCTCTTGGCGGTCTTTTTAGGGGCGGCGGTGATCTTCGTCGCCTTCGAGGGCTTCGAGCTCGTGGCCAACGCGGTGGAGGAGACCCGCGACCCCGAGCGCGACCTGCCCTTCGGGATCATGGGCTCGATCCTGGTCACCGGCACCGTCTACGTCCTGCTCGCCGTCGTCGCCGTGGGGGCGCTCTCCCCCGCCGAGATCGAGGCGGCGAGCGACTACGCCCTGGCCAAGGTGGCCGAGCCCATCCTGGGCAAGGCCGGCCGGCTCCTGATCGCACTCTCGGCCCTGCTCGCCACCAGCTCGGCGATCAACTCGACCCTCTTCGGGGCCAGCCGGATGATGGCCGAGATGGCCGAGGAGGGGACGTTGCCAAGGGTCTTCGCCCGGCGCGACGCCAAGGGGGTGCCCTGGTTCGGCGTGGTGGCGCTGGCGTCGGTGGCCGGGCTCTTCGCCGTGCTCGGGACGCTCGCCTTGATCGCCGAGTTTGCGAGCCTGACCTTCCTCCTGGTGGTGCTCTTCGTGGCGGTGGCCGGGTACCGGCTCAAGGAGCGGGCGGGGATTGCCCCCGGGATCGCCCTTTTCGGCGTGGGCGGGATCGGCCTGGTGGCGGCCTCGCTGCTTTACTACCTCGCCGTGCACCGCCCGGGGGAGCTCTTTGTGTTGGTTGGAATCTACGCTTTTCTGGGTTTCGGGGCCGCGCACTACGCTTCCAGGGCTCGGGGGGTATAGGGTAGCACGCGGCGGGTCAGTGTTCGTTCCTTTGTGGGTGCAAGAAGAGGATGGGGCGCTTCGCAATTTTTTTCACAACCCCCTCACTTCCCGGGGGTATATCCACATTTGGAAGAGGAGGTGGTTAACCTATGGCAAAGGCGGTTGGGCATATCGAAATCGAGGTCGAGGACGAGATCTTGAAGGAGCTTGTGCAGAACCTTCCGCTTAGCTCGGGCAGCAAGGAGGGCGAGCTCCCGAAGTCGGTCGAGGCCGTGCTAGAGTTTTCCGACTTCGGCGGCCAGGTGCGTTTTACCACCAAGGAGGAGTAAGCCATGCGGATGGTCATGGATATGCAGGTCGAGTTCTCCGACGAGGTGCTCGAGCGCGTGGCCGAAAAGCTCCCCGAGGTCAAGACTGGGGAGCCGGAGGCGGCGGTGGAGGGCGGAAAACGCCCTGAGCTTGCGCTCAAGTTCGAGAAGTTCGGTGGGAAGATCCGTTTGAGCACACGCGCGGAGTAGGCGGCATGCGGCTGCCCCGAAGCTTCGAGATCCCTGGGCTCTTCCGTTTTCGCCTGCGGCTAGAACTCGACGGGCAGGAGGGCCAGGTGAATCTTGCTTCGGGGCAGCTTTCCCTCAGGCTCGAGGGGCACGAGGTGGTCGCGCTCTCCATCGGGGAGGACGTATTCGCCGTGGACGTCGCGCCCTGGCTCGCCCGGCGGATGCTGAAGCAGGCGGGCGCGGCCCTAGGCTGGCTGAACCTGATGCAAAAGGGGCCGGCTTCCTGGCGAGCGATGCAGCGCCTTGCTGACGAGAGCGGGGCCCGGGTCGAGTTCCGGGTGCACGAGCGACCGCTCGTGACTTTCCAACCGGGGGGGCGGCCCTCGTTTAGCCTTCAAGGCTTGAAGAGCTTTCTAGCTGACTGAACCGGTGGGAGCGAAAACCGGGCTTTGTGCAGGTCGGCGAAGGGATCGCCTTCTTCCCGAAGCCTGCGGGGTACGTTTTTCAAGTTAAAGTCGGTAGGTTCGAAGCCTCCCTTCTCGATCTCTTTCCAAAAGAGCGGCGTGCTCACCGGGGCGCGGAGGGGTAGTAGGAGTTTGGCTTGGAGGACTGAGTGTTGAACGCAAGCCTTTTTAGGGGATTTCGGCCAAAATGAAATGTTTAATCCTTGGTGAGATTGGGGGATGAATTCATGAATCGGGTTTTCGACGGTACACTAAATGTGACGTGGCAAGCGATGAAACATTTGAACTAAGAACAAGGGTGCTTAATGCTTTTCGCGAGCAAGGCTTTGAACTGCATAACGATGGTCTACGGTTGGTAAATATTGGCAGTGGTAAAGAGGGCCTTCGGCGGCTGCATGCCCATGCCACAGCTTACATGCGTGAGCGTGCAAGACCCAGCCTGGAAGCGAAGGAGTCCTGGCTACTGGGTCACATTGCAGCCGGTGCTAAGCTTGACCCGCGTAGAATACGCCCCAAATTGATAATGGTTCATCGTAAGAGCAAAGAGGAGCTTATTTTCCGCTATGCACGTCTGCATTGGAGCATACCGGTTTCCTCCGGTTATGGTCGAAGGCTTCGTTTCTTGGTATGGGATGAATATCACGACAAGCTTATCGGACTCTTTGGACTATCGGACCCAGTGTTCGCTTTAGGGCCGAGAGACCGGTGGATCGGTTGGGATCAAACGGCCAAGCGACGTAGGTTGAAGAATGTAATGGATGCTTTTATTTTGGGCGCCGTACCCCCCTATGCCCAGTTGCTCGCTGGAAAACTAGTGGCGCTCGCAGTTTGGAGTCGTGAGGTACGCACAGCATTTCGAGAGCGCTATGGTGATCGTCCTTCTCGGATCCTAGGAGAAGCCGCTGGTGAGCTGGCGCTAGTTACCACGACCTCAGCGTTTGGCCGTTCATCTCTTTACAACCGAATTCGGTTTCAAGGTCAGCTTGTTTACCGTTCGGTGGGATTTACCCAGGGAACCGGCGATTTCCCGTTTCTCAACGGTCTTTACGATGAGCTTTTTGATCTTGTTCGCCGGCGATCTCGGCCTACAGCCAAACGGGCGGAGTGGGGCACGGGTTTTCGTAATCGTCGCGAGGTAATAAGCAAGGCGCTTAAATTGCTCAATCTGCCTTCTGTGTTCCGAGTTCACGGGGTGCGGAGGGAGGTGTACGTAGTTCCTATGGGCTCCAACGTGCGCGCGTTCCTTAAAGGTGAATGCGAACGATTGGAGTCTTATGACTATGCCTTTGAAGATTTGGCGGCCTATGCGCTTCACCGATGGGTTTGGCCTCGAGCTGAGCGTGACCCACGGTATAAAGCCTTCGAGCCCGAGTCCTGGCGATTATGGGGATCGGCGTGAAAGAGCCCGAAGCTACACCCTTCTTCGACCTCCCCGCGGCGATGGTCGAGGAACTGTTGGCGCGTTCGGCCGAGATGGGGGATCGGGTACTCCAACGCCTCTCGGGCTATGCTGGTCGCCGAAAAGCATTGCGCCAATCCTTAATTGATCGTGGTCTTCTTCAGAAGAAGGAGGCGTTGCCCCCGGTAGCGATTCCTACCGTGGCTGCCGCCGACGGCAGCTACGCGGTGGAGCGCCTTTTGGGCGTGGATTTGTTGGCGGCTGCGGCGGTGGCGGTGGAAGGCATTACCCCGCCTAGCGAGACTCGACACTGGCCCGAGCCCCGCCATCGGGTTTACCTTGAGGAAGCCGCCCACGATGAAGCTTCTAGCGTTTTTCTTCGTGCGTACATGCTTGGGCTAGAGCTGAGTTTGGCCCTCGAGGCTCCCCACCAGCTCGTACTTTTGGATGGCAGCATTACTCTTCCGGTGATCTATTGGAACCAGGCGCTGGCTCGGCTCAGGGACGCGCGGCTTGAAGTGGCGGATCGATTTAGAAAAGAGCTTGAGCTTTTCCTGCAGCTTTACCGAATTGTGCTCCGGCCGCGGCGTAGCGACCAGCAGCTGGTAGCAATTCCCAAGTATTCGACTCGGAGGGAGTTGGCGCGCGAATTGGGCATTGATGTCGACGATCGCGCCTTAGCCTCGCTTGCGTTGGAAGCCGGGGAATACACCCAGCCCCTGCCCTTCGAGCGTCCGAGCTCTCCCTGGCACCTCGGTCTTGAAGGTGTGCCTAAGGATTTGCAAGATCGGCTCAAGCCCCTAGTGAAGGAGATTCTCGACAGTTTACAAGAGAGCCACGTCGTCTATTTCCGGCCCCGGCCGTGGCTGCCCGCCTTGCGGGTGGAGATGTCGGCCGCGGTCGCGCGGAATCCGCAACGGTTGGCGGTGGTTCTCGAGGGCCTGGCCGCGCAGTGCCAGGTGGCCTCAATGCTCGAGCCCTACCCTCTTTACTTGGCGGACCGGATGGTCAAGGCACTGCCTCGGTCGATTCCCGCCTTTCGTCAAGTAGCCACTCAACGCGTTGCAGAAAAGTATCACGGCGATCTCGGGGAGGTGTACTTCACCCTCCATGGGTACCGTTCGGAAAGTGGAGGTTGACCGGTGTCGAGACTGAAGGAAATGCTCTCTCAAGCTGAGCGAGTTGGTGTGATCGGCTCGCCGTCCACCACAAGTGAACTTGCGATCGATGTCCTGGGCACTGCTGCAGATCGCAAATTGGTTGGCGAGTTTGCCCTTTTTGCGTTTCATCAAGACGGGCTCCCTCACTACGCCATGGGGCAGATTACCGAGGTCATGCTTCGCAATGTTTGGCATGAGGATCCCACCATGCGGAGCTTGATTCGGCAGAGGGGGCGAGTGGACGCGGTGAGCGCGCGGCAAGATACTCACCTCGCGAAAATGACCCTTTCAGCGGTATTTCGCGAAGTGGGCGGCCGATACGAGCCCGCGGTGCTCGGCACTGTTCCTTCGACCGGTACGCCGGTGGTGTTGGTTGACGATGCTATTCTAGACGAGCTGCTTAGTGCCTATCGGGACCAGCTGTTTTATCTCGGTCAGGTATTTGGAGCGAAGCCCAAGTTGCCTATGTGGTTTAAGCATTTTGGGACGGGCCCCGCCGGCGCGGGGGAAGCCTACCATCTTGGCATCTTCGGGAAGACGGGTTCCGGCAAGTCGACGATCGCCAAAATGATCCTTCTCGCGTACGCACGCCATCCCGACATGGGAATTCTCGTGATTGATCCACAAGGGGAATTCGCCAAGGACCTAGGGGGCGATCCGGCCCCAGCGCGCTTTCGTCTTCCTATGAAACGGCTGGTGGAAGGAATGGGGAGGCGCCCCTACGTTATAGGGGTTCAGGATTTGGTACTGGATCGTTGGGAGTTGTTTCAGCAAATTTTGTTCGAGTCGCCCTTTTTTGAGCGGCTGTCTGTGCCAAAGGGCGAGAATCGACGGATCGCGGCTGAGGTGCTCTCTGAACGTTTGCAAAAGGCACGGGTAAAGCTTGAGGATTTGCATACTCAGGAGGCTTTCCAGAGGGCCTGGGATTTGCTGCTGGACGAAAGTGTTCAAAAGCAGTTTTACCGGTCGGCAGGGTCCCGGGAGCGTTTCCAGGGGATGCTCGCCGAAGCCGATTCGACATCTTTTTATGAAGAATATTGGCTACCAGTGGCCGAGCTTTTCTGCAAAGACCGGTCCGAGGCTAACACTGTAGGTTCTGTAATCAACGGGCTTTTGCGTCGTCAAGGTGAGGGGCGCGGGCTATATGTCGTAGACCTTTCCCTTGAGCAAAGCGCGGATCTCTTTTGGAACGACACAATTCAGGCGATGATCATCAAGCGCCTTTTGGAAGAGCTTAATTGGCAGGCTCGAAAGGCCTACGAGGAAGGTGGCAGCCTCAATACCATGGTGGTCATTGACGAGGCCCATCGGCTCGCCCCGAGGCGCGCGTCAAGCGAGGAGGACGATGCTATTCAGGGGGTTCGTAGAGTATTGGTGGACGCGGCCCGAACCACCCGGAAGTATGGCCTCGGCTGGATGTTCATTAGTCAAACCCTATACAGCCTCGACGTAGAGATTCTGCAACAACTTCGCATTATGTTCTTTGGATTTGGGCTCGCCTTGGGCCAAGAATACCAGGCCCTTCGGCAGCTGGTGGGTTCTTCCAGTGCGGCGCTCAACCTTTACCAGCTTTTCAGAGATCCCCACTCGGCCTTCGATGACGAGAGCCGGACCTATAGCTTCATGACCGTAGGGCCGGTGAGTCCTCTATCCTTTGCAGGAACGCCGCTCTTTTTCAACGCGTTTAATCGAGTCGAGGAGTTTTTACGGGCCAATGGCTTCGAGGTCGGGTAGGCGCCGTGCATGCCGCAGGATCTCCGACATGGGATCCCCGAGCGTCTCTAGACGCCTAGGAACGGTCTTTAGGGTGAATTCCTCGGGCTTAAAGCCGCCCTTTTCCACCTCTTCCCAGGTAAGCGGCGTGCTCACCGGGGCGCCGGGGCGGGCGCGGAGGGTGTAGGGG
>JALVVO010000249.1 GCA_027023345.1 Thermaceae bacterium | reverse complement strand
GGCCGAGCGGCTGGCCGACCGGGTGGCCATCCTCCACCGGGGACGCCTACTCGCGGTGGGCTCGGTGGAGGAGATCCGGGCGCGGGTGGGCCTCAAGCGGGTGGCCTTCTCCGCCGAGCGGCTGCCCCCGCTCCCCGGCGTGGTGCGCCAGGAACGGGCGGGCGACCGGTACGTCCTCTACACCGCCGACGCCGACGGGCTGGTGCGCGCGCTGGTGGAAGCCGGCGTCCCCTTCCGGGAGCTCGAGGTCGCCCCGGTACCGCTGGAGGAGGCGTTCCTCCACCTGACCGGAGGTGAAAGCGCATGATCCGGCTGGTCCTCGTTCACCTCGCCGCCGAGCTCAAAAAGCTCCTTCGGGTCCCCGGGTTCCTGGTGCCCACCCTGGTCTTCCCCTCGATGTTCTTCCTGCTCTTCGCCGCCCCCTACCTCGAGACCTGGCAGGCCGCCAACCAGACCGCCGCGAGCTTCATGACCTTCGCCTTCTTCACCGTCGTCTTCTTCCAGTTCGGCGTCGGGCTCGCCCAGGACCGCGCCAACCCCTGGGACACCTACGTCCGCACCCTGCCGCTCGCGCCCTGGGTCCTCCCCACCGCCTTCGTCCTCACCGGCCTCCTCTTCGCCTTCCTCGCCGCCGGGGTGGTGGCCGCGGTGGCGGCGGTGAGCACCCCGCTGAAGCCGGAGGCAGCGAACCTTCCCGCGCTCCTCGCCGCCCTCGTCCTCGGCGCGGTGCCCATGGGGCTGCTCGGCGTCGCCCTGGGGCAGCAGGTCAGCCCCAAGGCCGCGCTTCCGATCGCGAACCTCGTCTACCTGCTGCTCTCCTTCCTCGGCGGGCTTTGGATGCCGCCGGAGGCGATGCCCGACTGGGCCCGGGTCTTCTCGCCCTGGCTGCCCACCCGGTACTGGGCCGAGGTCGTCTGGGCCTCGGCCTGGGACCGCCCCTGGCCCGCTTCAGCCCTGCTCGGGCTCGCCGCCTACGGGCTCCTGTTCGGCTTCCTCGCCGCCTGGACCTGGCGCCGGGGGCGCTAGAGGATCCGTTTCCCCAAAAGGCTGGCGGCGAGCTCGACCAGGATCTCGGCGGTTCGGTTTCGGCGGTCGAGGATCGGGTTGACCTCCACCAGGTCCAGGCTGGTCACGAAACCGGCCTCGGAGAGGAGCTCCATGAAAAGGTGCGCCTCCCGGTAGCTGAGGCCGCCGGGAACCGGCGTGCCCACCCCGGGAGCGACCTCGGGGTCGAGGACGTCGGCGTCGAGGGAGACATGGACCCGGGGTAGCCCCCGCATCTGTTCGATCACCGCCTCAGCGACGCGGGCGATGCCGAGGCGGTCCACCTCGGTCATGGTGAAGACCCGCACCCCGGAAGCCCGCAAGCGGTCACGCTCGCCCGGGTCCAAGCTTCGCACCCCGACGAGCGCCACGTCCTCTCGGCGCAGCTTGGGCCCCTCGCCCCCCACCCCGACGAGCCGGGAGTCGCCCTCGCCCAGGAGGACCGCGAGCGGCATCCCGTGAACGTTGCCGCTCGGGCTGGTCTCGGGGGTGTTGAAGTCGCCGTGGGCATCCACCCAGACGACCCCGATCCGCTCGCCGTGGGCGGCGCCAGGGACCGATCCGATCGAGAGCGAGTGGTCGCCGCCCAGGACCAGGGGAAAGACGGCGTCGTCGAGGGCGAGGAGGCGCTCGTAGAGCCGCTGGCATACGGCGGCGATGGCCCCCGCGTGGTGGGGCGGCGGCTCGGGGACGAGCGACTCGGCGACCGGTACCTCGAGGTCGCCCAGCTCGATGACCTGGTACCCCAGGGCGGTAAGCTCCTCGTGCAACCGGGCATAGCGAATCGCGCTCGGCCCCATGTCCACGCCGCGACGACCCGCGCCCAGGTCCATCGGCACCCCGAGTACGGCTACGCGCTGCATGCAACCATGTTAGCAAAGAGGCACGGTCCGGGCGATTATCGCGCTTTTCTTTCTTTATGCATAGAAAACGCATACCCCTTGACAAATGCCCGAACGGCGCCTAGAATCACTTCGATGGACCTGCGCAACGTCCAGAGCATCAACCTCGCCCCCATCCTGAAAGAGCCCGGCAGCAAGAGCGCCGAGGGCGTCATTCTGGATCGGGTCGGGCCCGAGGGCGAGGGGATCCTCCTCGCCGAGCCCGCCGACTGGCGGGTGACGGTCACCCACATGGGCGGCGAGTTCTGGCTTTCCGGTGAGATCCACGGCCAGGCCCTGATGGAGTGCCGCCGCTGCCTGAAGCCCACCCCGGTCCCCATCCACGCCTACTTCCAGCACCTCCTCGCCTACCAGCCGGGGGTCGAGGGGGTGAGGCTGGTCGAGGAGCCCGAGGAGGTCTACTACTTCGGCGAGCCCGAGCTCGACCTCTCCGGCTTCCTCTACCAGGCCTTCGCACTGGAGATGCCGCTTACCACCGTCTGCCACGAGGACTGCGCCGGGCTCTGCCCGGTCTGCGGCACCGACCTGAACGAGACCGACTGCGGCCACGTGCGCGAGCTCAAGAAGACCACCCCCTTCGTTGCCCTCGAGGGCCTCTTGAAGGAGCTTTCCTAAGCAAGGGGTCTGCTATAATAGCGCTTCGGCCCGCGCCGGGCCAGGGGAGGAACCATGGCCAAGCACCCGGTACCGAAGAAGAAGACCTCCAAGTCGCGCCGCGACCAGCGGCGGAGCCACCACGCGCTAAGCGCGCCCGCGCTCGTGCCCTGCCCCCAGTGCGGGGCGCTGAAGCCACCGCACACCGTCTGCCCCGAGTGCGGCTACTACAAGGGCGAGAAGATCCTCGAAGTTTCGGAGGCCTAACGTGCCGGCGGGGCTTTTAGCCCTCGGCACCTACGTTCCCGAAAAGGTCCTCACCAACGAGGACCTGGCCTCTTTTTTGGACACCTCGGACGAGTGGATCACCACCCGGACCGGCATCAAGGAACGTAGGATCGCCGAGAAGAACGAGTACGCCTACGACCTCGCGGTGAAGGCGGTGGAGGACCTCGTCCGCCGCTACGGGGAGGAGGCCTTAAAGGAGGTGGACCAGGTGGTCGTCGCCACCAACGCCCCCGACGCCTACTTCCCGAACACGGCGGCGCTGGTCCAGAACCGCTTCGGCCTCCACGCCGCCGGGTACGACCTCCTCGCCGGGTGCCCCGGATGGCTCTATGCGCTCGCCCAGGCGGCCGGCCAGGTGGAGGCGGGGATCGCCCGCAAGGTGCTGGTCATCGGCGCCGAGGTCCTTTCCAAGATCACCGACTGGCGGGACCGCTCCACCGCCGTCCTCTTCGGCGACGGCGCCGGGGCCGCGGTGGTCGGACGGGTGCCGGAGGGGTACGGCTTTCGCTCCTTCGTCCTCGGCGCCGACGGCTCCGGAGGCTCGGCCCTGCACATGGCCGCCCTGGCCAACACCCTCCCCGACGGCACCCGGATGAGCAACAAGATCTACATGAACGGCCGCGAGGTCTTCAAGTTCGCGGTGCGGGTCATGGACACCGCCACCCTCGAGGCCATCGAGAAGGCGGGGCTTGAAAAGCGCGACATCCGGCTCTTCGTGCCGCACCAGGCGAACCTCCGCATCATCGACGCCGCCCGCGAGCGGCTCGGCCTCGACTGGGAGCAGGTGGTGGTGAACCTGCACAAGTACGGCAACACCTCCACCGCCTCGATCCCCCTCGCCCTCGCCGAGGCGCTGGATCGCGGCCTTGTCGAGGACGGCGACCACCTGCTCTTCGTCTCCTTCGGCGCCGGCCTCACCTGGGCGGCGGCGGTGCACACCTGGTACGGGGGGGCGTCGTGAGGGCGGCGCTCTTCCCCGGCCAGGGCTCGCAGGCGGTGGGCATGGGCCGGGCCCTCTACGAGGGGTCGGCGGCCGCCCGAGAGGTGCTGGAGCGGGCCGAGGCCGTGCTCCCGGGGCTCCTCGAGCTCATGTTCGAAGGCCCCGAGGAAACCCTCACCCTGACCGAGAACGCCCAGCCCGCCCTGCTCGCGGTGGGCTACGCCGCCTACGCCGCCTACCGGGAGGCCGGGGGCCCGGAACCGGCCGCCGCCGCCGGGCATTCGCTCGGGGAGTGGACCGCCCACGTGGCGGCGGGGACCCTTGCGCTCGAGGACGCCCTCCGCCTCGTCCGGCTCCGCGGCCGCTACATGCAGGAGGCGGTGCCGGTGGGCGAGGGGGCAATGGCGGCGGTCCTGAAGCTTCCCCTGGACGCGATCGAGGAGGCGCTTCAAGGCCTGGAGGGGGTGTGGGTCGCCAACCTCAACACCCCCGCCCAGACCGTGATCTCGGGCAGAAGGGAAGCGGTGGAGGAAGCCGCCCGACGGCTCAAGGAAAAACGCGCCCGGGTGGTCTTTTTGAACGTCTCCGCCCCCTTCCACACGCCGCTCATGGCGCCGGCGGCGGAGAAGCTCGCGGGCGAGGTGGCGGCGGTTTCCTTCCGGGACCCGGCCTTCCCGGTCTACGCCAACGTCACCGCCCGACCGGTCACCCAGGGGGAGGAGGCCAGGCGCCTCCTCATCGAGCAGATCACCGCTCCGGTGCGCTGGGTGGAGGTGACGCAGGCGCTCTATGGGGCCGGCGTCCGAACGTTCCTTGAGTTCGGGGTGGGCAACGTGCTCACCGGCATGGTCCGACGCATCCTGGAGGGGGTCCGGGCGCAGCCGGTGACCGCCCCCGAGGAAGCGAGGGAGGTGGCGGAATGAGCGTGCCGAAGACCGCGCTGGTGACCGGCGCGAGCCGCGGCATCGGACGGGCGATCGCCCTCGAGCTCGCCGAACGGGGCTTTGATATCGCCGTCCATTACGGGAAAAACCGGGAGAAGGCCGAGGAGGTGGCGGCGGCGATCGAGGCCAAGGGCCGGCGCACGGCCCTCCTCGGCGCCGACCTCGCCGACCCCGAGGCCCCCGCCCGGCTCGTCACCGAGGCCGAGGAGGCCCTCGGCGGGCTCGGCGTGCTGGTCAACAACGCCGGCATCACCCGGGACAACCTCCTCATCCGCATGAAGGACGAGGAGTGGGAGGCGGTGCTTAGGACCAACCTCACCGCCGTCTTTAAGCTCACCCGCGAGGCGATCAAGCGGATGATCCGCCGCCGCGCCGGCCGGGTGATCCAGATCGCCAGCGTATCCGCGATCCTGGGCCCCCCCGGGCAGGCCAACTACGCCGCCGCCAAGGCCGGCCTGGTCGGGTTCACCCGGAGCGTGGCCAAGGAGTACGCAAAGCGCGGGGTCACGGTGAACGCCGTCGCCCCCGGCTTCATCGAGACCGACATGACCGCCGCCCTTCCCGAGGCGGTGCGGAAGGAGTACCTCGCCCAGATCCCCGCCGGCCGCTTCGGCAGGCCCGAGGAGGTGGCCAAGCTCGTCGCCTTCCTCGCCTCGGACGACGCCGCCTACATCACCGGCCAGACGATCTGTATCGACGGCGGGCTGACCCCCCACTAGGGGCGCGTGTTAGAATCCCCCTTCGGAGGCAGCGTATGGACGTATTCGAAAAGGTGAAAGCGGTCATCGTGGAGAAGCTCGACGTCGAGGCCGACAAGGTGACCCCCGAGGCCCGCTTCATCGAGGACCTCGGCGCCGACAGCCTGGACATCGTCGAGCTGATCATGGGGCTCGAGGACGAGTTCGGCCTGGAGATCTCCGACGAGGAAGCGGAGAAGATCCGCACCGTCGGCGACGCGGTCGAGTTCATCAAGGCCCGCCTAGGCTGAGGATGCCCCGGGTCGTCATCACCGGTCTGGGCCCGGTGACCCCGATCGGCGTGGGCGCCGAGGCCTTCCACCGGGCCCAGCTCGAGGGCAAGAGCGGGGTCCGGCGCATCACCCGCTACGACCCCGACGCCTACAAGCTCCCGGTCAAGATCGCCGCCGAGACCGACGTCGAGGTCGAAGCGTACCTGGACAAGAAGGAGACCCGCCGGCTCGACCGCTTCGTGCAGCTCGCCCTCGTCGGCGCCGAGCTCGCGATCCAAGACGCCGGGCTCGACCTCGAGGCCCTCGACAAGACCCGGGTCGGCACCCTGGTGGGGAGCGGGATCGGCGGGATCAAGACCTGGGAGGACCAGTTCAAGGTCTACTTCGAGCGGGGCCCCCACCGGCTCTCGCCGTTCTTCATCCCCATGGTCATCGCCAACATGGCGAGCGGCCACGTGGCCATGAAGTACGGGCTGATGGGGCCCTCGAGCACCGTGGTCACCGCCTGCGCCACCGGCACCGACGCGGTGGGGAACGCCTTCCGCATCCTGAAGGCGGGCCTCGCCGACGTGATGCTCACCGGCGGCACCGAGGCCGCGGTCACCCCGATGGCGATCGGCGGCTTCGCGGTGATGCGAGCGCTCTCCACCCGGAACGACGAGCCCGAGCGGGCCTCCCGCCCCTTCACCAAGAGCCGGGACGGCTTCGTCCTCGGCGAGGGCGCCGGGATCCTGGTGCTCGAGACGCTCGAGCACGCCAAAAAGCGCGGCGCCAAGATCTACGCCGAGGTCGTGGGCTTCGGCCAAAGCGCCGACGCCCACCACATCACCGAGCCCCACCCCGAGGGGCTTGGAGCGGTGCTCGCGATCGAAGCCGCGCTTCGGGAAGCCGGGTTAGACCCCGAGGCCGTGGGCTACGTGAACGCCCACGGCACCAGCACCCCCTACAACGACCGGGTCGAGGTCCTTGCG
>JALVVO010000248.1 GCA_027023345.1 Thermaceae bacterium | reverse complement strand
CCGGGATCTACCTCCTGCTCGCGAAGGAGAAGGGCGATGCGGATTAGGCTCGCGCTCGGCGGCGGGGGCGTGCGGGGGTTTTTCCACCTGGGGCTCTTGCGGGCGCTCGACGAGGCCGGGGCGCGGGTCACCGCCCTCTCCGGCTCCTCGGCCGGGGCCCTGGCGGCGGCGGTCTACGCCTTCGGGCTCCCCCTCCGCCCCGAGCCCATCCTCGAGGCCACCCGCGACCCCGAGCTGCTTCGCCTGGCCAAAAGCGGCAAGCTGCAAAGCGGGCTCCTCTTTCTACGAAGCCTCCGGCGACCGGCCCTCGCCGACCCCGAGCGCTACCGCCAGGGGCTCACCCGGCTTTTCGGCGACGCCCGCGTGGAGGACGCCCGCGTCCCCCTCCGCATCGCCGCCGCCGACCTGGCCACCGGCGAGCTCGTGGTGCTGGACCGGGGCCCGGTGGTGGACGCGGTGCTCGCCTCCGGGAGCATCCCTGGAATCTTCCCCCCGAAGCCCCTCGGCTCCCGGCTCCTGGTGGACGGGGACGTCGCCGAGAAGGTCCCCGTGAGCGCCGTCGCCGACCTGGGCGCGGGGCCCCTGGTGGCCGTGGACGTCTCCAACCCGGGCCCGATCGCGCCGCCCCGAAACAGCCTGGAGACGGCGCTCGCCGCGGGCGAGGCCTCCCGCCGACGCCTCAAGGAGCTGGCGCTCGACCGCGCCGACCTGGTGGTGCGGATCCCCCTCGAGGCGCCGATCGACACCTTCGACCTCGAACGCGCCCACGAGGTCTACGAGCTCGGGCGGAGGGAAGGCGAGCGGCTGCTAGCGAGGCTTCCCCGGAGGCGGCTCTTCGGGTGGTTCGGGAAAGCGAAGCAGCGAAAGCGCTAGGAGCGCTGCGCCCAGCGCCGCCAGCAGGGCGAGCCCCCCGTCCCCGAGCCGGAAGGCGAGCCCGGCCGCCCAGAGCCACAGCCCTGGCCCCACCCCGAGCAGCATGGCGGCGGCGCGCCAGTCCTCGCGGCGTTCGGCGCGTCGGGCGCTGGCGAGCGCGTAGAAGCTCACCCCCGTCCCGATCGCGGCGATCACCGCCACCGCCGGGGCGGCGGGCAGGCCGGTCCGCCCCCAGGGAAGGAGCAGGAAAGGGGGCAGGAAGACCAGAAGGAGCAGGAACTCGAGAAGAAAAAGCCGCGCCGCCTCGCCCCGCATCGCTAGTGGTGAAGGATCCGGTGGAGGAAGTTCCGGGTGCGCTCCTCCCTCGGCGCGGAGAAGATCTCCTCGGGCGTCCCCTCCTCCACGATCCGCCCCTCGTCCATGAAGATCACCCGGTCGGCGACGTCGCGGGCGAAGCCCATCTCGTGGGTGACCACCAGCATCGTCATTCCCGAGCGGGCGAGCTCGCGCATCACGTCGAGCACCTCGCCGATCATCTCGGGGTCGAGGGCGCTGGTGGGCTCGTCGAAGAGCATGATCTTCGGGTCCATGGCGAGCGCCCGCACGATCGCGGCCCGCTGCTGCTGCCCGCCGGAGAGCTGGGCGGGGTACTTCCCCGCCTGGTCGGCGATGCCCACCCGCTCGAGAAGCTCCATCGCCTTCCGCTCGGCCTCCTCCTTGGTCAGGCCCCGCACCTTCATGGGCGCGAGGGTGACGTTCTCCAGGATGGTCATGTGGGGAAAGAGGTTGAACTGCTGAAAGACCATCCCCACCTCGCGGCGGATGGCCTCGATGCTCCGCTGGTCCTCGCTGAGCTCGACCCCGTCCACCACGATTCGGCCGGACTGGATGGGCTCGAGCCGGTTGATCGTGCGGATCAGGGTGCTCTTTCCCGAACCCGAGGGGCCGATGATTACCAGCACCTCGCCGGGCGCCACCTCGAGGTTGATGTCCCTCAGCACGTGGAGGGATCCGAACCACTTGTTCACGCGCTCCATGCGGATGGCCGGCTCCATGCCCCCCTAGTCTAGCCCCCGACGAGACGGCGCAAAAGCGTGAAGTGGCCGGGGGCGAAGAGGAAGCGCTTATTCCAGTACATCCGGAGCACCCACATCTTCACCACGTCGTTGAAGAGGAACCAGGCGGTGGCATAGCCCCAAATGAAGATGCCCCAGCCCCAACCTACCGGCGTGACCAACCCGAAGCCGTAGACCGCCACCAGGGTGCCGAGCAGGCTGGTCCCGAGGTTCGAGAGCGCCAAAGCCGCCGAGGGCCAGGGGCGCTTCCAGAACCAATCCTTCACCCGGGTGTTGAAGATCGTGTAGTGCCCCGCTACCACTAGCTTGGTGAAGATGATCGAGCGGATCAGGTCGTGAGGGAGCTTCCAGTACTCGGCGAGGAGGAAAAAGAGGGTAAACGACGAGGCCACCCCAGCGAAGCCCAAGACCGTGGACATCACCAAGAGTTCGTACATGTCCCAGCGGACCGGCCTCGGGCTGATCTTGGCCCGGTCGTAGGCGATGGCCAGGATGGGAATGTCGTTCAAGAGCGCGAGCAAGATGATCATCAAGGCGGTCACCGGGTAGAAGCCGAGCAACAGGATCGAGAGCGCCATGAAGTAGAGCACCCGGATGGTCTCGGCGATGCGGTAGACGGTGTAGGCCTCCATGCGACCGAAGATCTGCCGGGCAATCTCCAGGGCGCGTACGATCACCCGGAGGCCAGGAGCGAGCAGGACCAAGGCGGCCGCCGCCCGCGCCGCGTCGGTGGCGCCGGAGACCGCGATCCCGGCGTCGGCCTTGCGGAGCGCGGGAGCGTCGTTCACGCCGTCGCCGGTCATGCCCACGATGTGGCCCGCCTTCTGGAGCTTATCCACGATGAAGTACTTGTCCTCGGGGAAGACCTCGGCGAAGCCGTTGGCCTCCTCGATCAGGCGGATGATCTCGGACTCGTGGCGCTTGACGAAGCCCTGGGGGAGCTTCTTGTTCTCCAGCTCCTTCTTCACCAGCTCAGCGATCTTCCTGGCTTTTCGCTCCGCCTCCTCCTCGCTGAGTCCTTCGACCCGCAAAAGCGCCTCGGCGATCACCTCGGCGAGGACGGCGTACTCCTCGTAGGTCTCGCCTTTGAGTTCCCGGGCCGAAAGGATGCGGTCGCCGATCCCGAGTAGGCGGGCGATGTAGCGGGCGATGGCGACGTTGTCGCCGGTGACCATTTTGACCTCGATCCCGTAGCGCTTAGCCTCGGCCACCGCGTCCTTGGAATCGGGCCGGGGCGGGTCGAAGAGGGGGATCAGGCCGACGAAATGGTAGGCCTCCTCGCCCTCCTCCCGGAAAGCGACGCCGAGGGTGCGGAACCCATCCTCGGCAAAGGCCTCGATCTTCGCGACCACCGCCTCGCGGTCGAAGCCGGCGGGGTGGGAGAGCTCGAGGATCACCTGCGGTGCTCCCTTGGTGACCACGAGCCGCTTCCCTTCGCCCTCGACCACCGCCTCGGTGCGCTTCCGCACGGGATCGAAGGGTACGAACTTGAGCTGCCGCCAGCGCTTTAGCCGCTCGTAAAGCCCGCGCTCCTTGAGCCACTCGAAGATGGGCTGTTCGATGGGGTCGCGGTTTTCCTCCTTGGAGGCGAGCGCGGCGTAGAACATCAGGTCCTCGGGCCGGTAACCCTCCACCACGTAGGGGTCGGCAACGGTCATGCGGTTTTGGGTGAGGGTACCGGTCTTGTCCGAGGCCAGGACGTCCACCCCCGCGAGCTCCTCGATCGCGGCCAGGCGGCTCACGATCACCTGCTTCTTGGCCAAATACAAAGCCCCCACCGCCATGGTCACGGTGAGTACCGCCGGCAGGGCCACCGGGATCGCGGCCACGGTGAGGACTAGCGAGAACCGCAAGAGCTCGCTCCAGGGGGTGCCCCGCCCGAGCTCGACGACGATCATCACGCCGACGACCACCAGGGTCATTCCGATCAGGAAGTTGCCGACCTGAATAACGAGCTGCTGGAAGTGGCTCCTTTCCTCGCGCTCGGCCCGGGCGACGAGCCGCACGGTCTGGCCGAAGTAGGTGGCGAGCCCGGTGGCCACCGCCACCGCGAGCATCTCCCCCTGCTTGACCACGGAGTTCGCGTAGACGACGTCCCCGGGTCTTTTGGTGACGGGAAGGCTCTCGCCGGTGAGCGCCGACTGGTCCACGAGGAGGAAGTCGCCGCCCCCGATCAGCTTGGCGTCGGCGGGGACGATGTCGCCGATCTTGAGCTTAAGGACGTCGCCGGGAACGATCTCCCGGGCGTCCACCTCGACCCAGCGCCCCTCCCGGAGGACGAGCGCCTTCTTGGCGAGCTTTTCCTTGAGGACCTTGAGGGCGGAAAGCGCCCGGCCTTCCTGCCAGAGGTCCACCCCGGCGTTGACGAAGAGCATGATCAGGATGATCGTGAAGTCCTCCCACTTCTGGACCAGGGCGGAGAGCAGGGCGGCGGCCTCGATCATCCAGGGGATGGGGCCCCAGAAGCGGCGGAAGACGCGGTGCCAGAGGGGCTCTTCCTTCTCGGGGATCTCGTTCTTGCCGTATTTCTCGAGCCGGGCGCGGACTTCTTCGGCGTTGAGCCCGCGCTCGGGGTCCACGCTTAGCTTGCGAAGGGCTTCTTCCACCGAAAGGCGGGCGAACTCGTCAATCCTGGCCATCCTCCACCCCCTCCCGGCGCTCGCGCCAGTCGTCCCAGGCCGCGTAGACGCCGGCGACCCCGGCCAGCGTTAGGGCTACGAACCCAAATACATAAAAGACCCGAAAGAGCAGATCCCCAGGCATTGCTCCCCCCTTTGACCTAGTTTAGGCAGAAGCCGCTGGGAAGGTTGACCCTACGCGCGGGCGCCCTGCGCCTGGAAGCGGCGCTCGAGCCAGTTGGTGAAGAAGGTAAGCACGGTGGTGAGGAGCAGGTAGACCCCCGCCACCGCCAGGTACACCGGGACCGGGCGGAAGGTCGCGGAGATGATCCGCTGGCCCGCCATCACCAGCTCGAAGAGGCCGATCGTGTAAGCGAGCGACGAGTCCTTGAGCAAGGCCACTACGTTGTTGACGAGCGGCGGGATCACGATCCTAAGGGCCTGGGGCACCACCACGTAGCGCATCACCTGGGCCTGGGAAAGCCCGAGCGACTGGGCCGCCTCCCACTGGCCCTTGGGAATGGCCAGGATCCCCGCCCGGATGACCTCGGCGTTGTAGGCCCCGACGTTGAAGGAGAGCGCGATGAACGCCGCCCAGTACTCGGTCAGCACGTCCTGGATCGGGCTCGCCCCCATGCGCTCGAAGGGCTTCCAAAGCGGGTCGAGGAGCTGGGGGAGCGCGTTGTACGCGAAGAGGATCTGGACGAGCAAAGGCGTGCCTCGGACCAGCCAGACGTAGAAGGTCGCCGGTTGGCGAAAGATCGGGTTGCGGGAAAGCTTCGATATCCCTGCCACCAGCCCCAGGACCAGCCCGGCTAAGGAGCTGATCACGGTGAGCTTGAGCGTGACCTCGGCGCCCCGGCGGATGGAGTCGGCGTAGAAGGTGACCTTACTGGGGGTGAACTGCATGGCGCCGAGGTAGAGGCGAACCCCCTCGGCCAGGAGATAGAAGAACGCGAACCAAAGCAGAACGAGCGTCGCCGCTCCGAGAACGGCGACGAGGGCGAGGCGAAGGTAGCGCAAGGCGTCCTCCAGGAAAAGGGACCGGGGGCCCGTGGGCCCCCGGCCGCTAGCCCTTACTTACAGCGGATGTCCTTGCCAAACCACTTCGTCGAGATCTGCTCGTAAGTGCCGTCTTGCAAAATGGCGTCGAGGGCGTTGTTGAGCGCGGTCAAGAGGCCCTGGTTGCCCTTCGCGACCGCAATACCGATCTCCTCCTTGTTCAAGAGGTCGGAGATCTGGAGCTTCACGCCGCGCTTCTTGATGACCTCGAGGGCGGTGAACTGGTCGGTCACCCAGGCGTCCACGCGCCCAGAGAGCAGGGCCTCGAGCGCCGCCGGGTTGGTGGGAAAGGTCTTCACCTCGGCCACGCCGGGCACGTTCTCCACCACCCAGTCGTAGTAGGTGGTGCCCACCTGCACCGCGACCTTCTTGCCCTCGAGCTCATCCGGGGTCTTGGGGCCCCCGGGCTTGGCCACGATCACGTTGCCGGTGCAGTAGTAGGGCTTGGTGAAGTCCACCGCCTTCGACCGCTCCGGGGTGATGGTGTGCGAGGCGATCACGAAGTCGAACCGCCCCTGGTTCAGCGCGATGAGCAGGGTGTCGAAGGGCTGGGCCTTCCACTCGGGCTCGAGGCCCATCTTCTTCGCGAGCGCGTTGCCGATATCGATGTCGAAGCCCACCAGGTTGTTCTTCTCGTCGAAGAAGTTGAAGGGCGGGAACTCGCCCTCGGTGCCGATCACGACCTTGCCCGACTTCTGGATCTCGGCGAAGGTGCGGAACTTCGCCGCGGTCGCCAGCGAACCAACCAACAGCCCTAGGGCCAAAATCGCCAAAACTTTCCTCATACCAGCACCTCCGAGGCATGATTATACACGCCGCCTTCGCCTAAACTGAGGCGGTGCGTAAACGGCTCGTCATCGAGAAACTGGTCCCCGGCGGGCTCGGCCTCGCCCGTCTCGAGGACGGGGTGGCCCTGGTCAAGGGCGCGCTGCCGGGCGAGGAGGTCTTGACCGAACTGCGAAAGCGCAAGAACCACTACGAAGGCGAAGCGGTCGAGATCCTAAAGCCCTCCCCCGACCGGGTGGACCTGACC
>JALVVO010000247.1 GCA_027023345.1 Thermaceae bacterium | reverse complement strand
GCCCAAGCCCGCGCCCAGCACCGAGAAGCCGGTGGCGGTGCGCCCGGTCGAGGCCCCCGAGCTCGTCCGGGTGCCGGTCCCGAGGCTCGTTCCCCCGCCGACCAGCGAGCCCGTGCTTCCGCCGGAGGCACGGATCGGCGCGGGGGCGCTACCGATCCGCCTGGAGCCGGTCGAGAAGGAGGTGGCCCCGGCGCCGGCCAAGGCCCAGGCCTCCCCCGAGCAGCCGCGGGAAACCTCGACCAACCCCCTCAAGGACTGGGCCGAGGCCCAGGGCCTGAAGCTCTCGGGGGTCGCGCTCGGCCCCGTGAGCGTGGCTATCTTCGCCACCAAGAACGGCTACCTGGCGCTCCCCGTGGGCGAGCGCTTCCCGGGCACCGAAGTCCGCTTGCAGGCGGTGACCGCCGAGCGGGTGCTCCTGGTGCAAGGCCCGCACAACCTAACCTTGGAATACGGAGGCGGTGGATAGTATGAAGCGTTGGATTTTCGGCTTGGTGTTGGCCCTCTCCCTGGCGCTGGCGGGGAGCCTTCCCGACGATCCCCGATTCGACCAGCCGGTCACGGTGAAGACCTCGGTGGAGGGCGACCCCCTCGACGTGGTCCTCAGCGCGCTGGCCCGGGCGGTGGACCTCACCCCGGTCGTCAAGCTACCCGACGAGCTGCAGAAGATCCGCGTCCGCCTGGCCGTAGACGGAAAGCCCTTCCGGGAGCTCTGGGACGTGCTCATCCAGGCCTACGGCGAGGGCAAGCTGGACTACGCGCTGATCGACGACGGCATCCTGCTGGTGGCGCCGCCCGAGGTCGTGGCCCGGGCGGCGGGTAAGGCGGCCGCGCCGGAGGAAGAGGCGAAGCCCGCAATCGTTCGGGAGTTCCTCCCGGTCAACTATCTGGACCCGAACGAGGCCGCCAAGCTCCTCAAGCAGGAAATCCCCGAGCTCTCGGTGGTGCGCGTGCCCAACCAGCGCCTTCTCATCGTCCGCGGCACCCCCGAGCTCATCGCCGAGGCCAAGCAGCTGCTTGCGCGCATCGACGTCGCCCCCCAGCAGCAAGAGGAGGAAAAGCCCGCCGAGGCCCCGATCCTCCGCCGCTTCTACGCGGTCCGGTACCTGGACCCGGCCAAGGTCACCGACTTCCTGATGCGGGAGGTCCCCGGGATCAAGGTCAGCCAGGTCCCCGGCCAGAAGGTGCTGGTCGTCCGCGGCACGGAGGAACAGCAGAAAGAGGTTCAGACCATCCTGGCCAAGATCGACGTGGCGCCGGAGGCGGGCCCGCCGATCTACCAGCGGACCTTCAAGCTCTCCAACGCCAAGGCCAAGGAGCTGGCCAAGGTGCTCAGCGAGGCCCTCAAGGCCAAGGGGGTCGCGGCCGCGGCCGGCGAGGGGGGCGAGAACGCGGCGCCCGCGGGCCCCGGCGAGGTGAGCGTGGTCGCCGACGAGCGCACCAACACGTTGATCGTCACCGGCACCGCCGAGCAACTCGCCCTGGTGGAGGAGCTGATCCCCGAGCTCGACAAGCCGGTGGAGCAGGTCAACGTGCAGGTCCGCATCCAAGAGGTCACCCGGAGCACACTCAATAGCCTCGGCCTCAACTGGGAGGCCGCCGGGGGCAACCTGGTCGCCGCCATCGCCGACGCCGGGCTCCAGCTGATCTTCGACGCGACCCGCTCGCTGGCGGCGCTCAACATTGGCGCCACCCTGAACGCGCTCGAGAAGCAGGGCCTCTCCCGCCGGGTCAACGACTCTAACATCACCGTGCTCAACAACCAGACCGGCAAGATTCAGTCGGGCTTTACCTTCTTCATCCGCCGGGTCGTGAACAACCAGGTGGAGAAGGTCCCCTACGACGCCGGGGTCATTGTCGAGGTCACCCCGCAAGTCACCAACTCCGGCGAGATCGTGCTCAAAGTCCACACCGAGGTCTCCGACATCCTTGAGCGCAACCCGGTGGACGGCGACGTGGACAAGCTCTCCAAGCAGGTCTCCGAGACCATCCTGCGGGTCAAGGACGGCCAGACCGTGGTCATCGGCGGCCTGATCAAGAACAGCACCAAGTACAGCAAGCAGGGCGTCCCCTTGCTCTCCGACATCCCGCTGATCGGGGCGCTCTTCTCCCAGACCTCGGACGAGCGCGAGGACAACGAGCTGATCATCGTGCTGAAGGCGCGCCGGGTGACCCCCACCCAGTGCCCGCCGAGCCTCGAGACTCCCTGCCCTTAAGGGCGCAGGCACCGCCTCCAAAGCCGGCCCCGTTGGGCCGGCTTTTCGCTTCGTGCTAGGCTTTTTCCATGCGCTTTCTCACCGCCGGCGAGTCCCACGG
This sequence comes from Thermaceae bacterium, assembly GCA_027023345.1. GTDB lineage: Bacteria > Deinococcota > Deinococci > Deinococcales > Marinithermaceae > WFXV01. The sequence goes on along the minus strand of JALVVO010000247.1, from coordinate 23,337 downwards.
CCCCGCCCTCTTCGCCATCGTCGAGGGGCTGCCCGCCGGGCTCCCCTTGACCGAGGAGGACCTCGCGCCCTGGCTCGCCCGGCGCCAGGGCGGCTACGGCCGGGGCCGGCGGATGCAGATCGAGAAGGACCGGGCGGAAATCCGCTCCGGGGTCCGCGCCGGCCGCACCACCGGCGCCCCGGTGACGCTGGTCATCCCGAACCGGGACCACAAAAACTGGCGCGAGGTCATGGACCCCGCTCCCGGCGGCGAGCCCAGGAAGCGCGCGCTCACCGCCGCCCGGCCCGGGCACGCCGACCTCCCGGGGGGCCTCAAGTACGGCCACAAGGACCTGAGGGACGTGCTCGAACGGGCGAGCGCCCGGGAGACCGCGGCCCGCGTCGCGGTCGGCGCGGTGGCGGCGAGGCTCCTTGCCGAGCTCGGGGTGGAGAGCGCTTCTTTTGTCGTCGAGCTCGGCGGCATCCGGGCCGAGCGCCCCTTCGCCTGGGAGGAAAAGGAGCGGGTCTACCAAAGCTCCCTCTTCACCCCCGACCCCGAGGCCGAGGCCAAGATGATCGCCGCCATCGACGCCGCCAAGGCCCGGGGCGACACCCTCGGGGGCGTGGTCGAGGTGCGGGTGCGGGGCCTGGTGCCGGGGCTCGGGAGCCACGTCCACTACGACCGAAAGCTCGACGGACGCCTGGCCCAGGCGGTCATGAGCGTGCCGGCGATCAAGGGCGTGGAGATCGGGCTCGGCTTCGAGGCCGCCCGGCGGCCGGGCTCGGAGGTCCACGACCCGATCCTTTGGAAGCGGGGGCGGGGGTTTTACCGGGAGACGAACCGGGCCGGGGGGCTCGAGGGCGGCATCACCAACGGCGAGGAGCTCGTACTCCGGGCGGCGATGAAGCCCATCGCCACCTTGATGCGCCCCCTCCCCACCGTGGACGTGGTGACCAAGGAGCCCGCCGACGCCGCCCGCGAGCGCTCGGACGTCACCGCCGTGCCCGCCGCCAGCGTGGTGGTCGAGGCCATGGTGCTCGTCACCCTGGCCCAGGCCTACCTGGAGAAGTTCGGCGGCGATACCCTGGAGGAGCTCAAAGCGCGCGTCGCCCGCTACCGCGAGCGGGTCCTGGAGTTCTAGCGGTGCGCCGGATCGAGGTCGAACGCCCCACCACCTGGGTCGCCCTCACCGGCTTCATGGGCGTGGGCAAGACCCGGATCGGCCGGGAGCTCGCCCAAAGGCTCCTGCTCCACTTCGTCGACCTCGACCGGCTGATCGAGCGGGAGACCGGCCTGGCGATCCCCGACATCTTCCGCTACCTGGGCGAGGACTACTTCCGCAAGCTCGAGCGCGAGGCGGTGCGCGAGCTGGTGGGTAAGGACTACCTGGTGGTGAGCCTGGGGGGCGGCACCTTCATCGACGCCGAGAACCGCCGCCTCTTGCTCGAGCGGGGGCCGGTGGTGGCGCTCTGGGCCCGGCCCGAGACGATCCTCGAGCGGGTGCAGCGAAGGCCGGGGAAACGCCCCCTGCTCGAGGGCGGCGACCCCCTGGAGCGGATTCGGAGGCTTCTGGAAGAGCGCGAGGCTCTCTACCGCGAGGCTCCGATCCACGTCGAGAGCGAGGGGCGGAGCCCCCGGGAGACCGCCGAGGCGATCGTCCGGGAACTCTGGAGGTGGCGTGAAGCTCGCCGTGCGTAACCCCCCCTACAAGGTCGAGATCGGTCGGGGGCTTGCGATCGAGCCCGAGGCCCGCCCCGCCGCGCTGCTTTTCGACCGGGCGGTGGCCCCCTTCGCGCGAAAGGTCGCCGAGGCCGCGGGGATCCCCCACCTAAGGGGGATCGAGGGCGGCGAGGGGGCCAAGACCCTCGCAGTCTACGGCGAGCTCCTCTCCTGGCTCGCCTCCCTCGAGCTCCCCCGCGACGCCGTGCTCTACGTGGTCGGCGGGGGCACCCTCACCGACCTCGGCGGCTTCCTCGCCGCCACCTACCTGCGGGGCGTCCGCTACCGGAGCTTCCCCACCACCACCCTGGCCATCGTGGACGCGAGCGTCGGGGGCAAGACCGGGATCAACCTCCCCGAGGGCAAGAACCTCGCCGGCGCCTTCCACGCGCCCGAGGCCGTCCTCGCCGACCTCGAGACCCTGGCCACCCTGCCCGGGCCCGTCTTCAAGGAAGGGCTGGTGGAGGCCTTCAAGCACGGGCTGATCGCGGGGGACGAGGCGCTCCTCGCGCCCTTCGACCTCCACGCCGGGCACCCCGAGCTCGAGGATTACCTCGCCCGGGCGGTGGCGGTGAAGATTCGGGTGGTCGAGGCCGACTACAAGGAGCGCGGCGAGCGCAGGCTCCTCAACCTCGGCCACACCCTGGCCCACGCCCTCGAGGCCGCGAGCGGCCACCGAATCCCCCACGGCGCGGCGGTGGCCTACGGCCTCCTCTTCGCCGCCCTCCTCGGCCGGGCGCTCGGGGGCGAGGATCTCGTGCCCCGGGTGCGGGAGCTCCTCGCGTGGCTCGAGCCCCCGCCGCTTCCCCCCCTCGCCTTCGAGGAGCTCGAACCCTTCCTCGCCCGCGACAAGAAGGCCCGGGCCGAGGGGCTTTACTGGGTGGTCCCCCGGGGGCTCGGCGACCTCGTCGTCGCCCCGCTTCCCCGTAGAATGCTCGAGGAAACCTATGCACGCTTTTGGGAGGCGCTATGATTCTGGTCCTGCACGGCCCCAACCTCAACCTGCTCGGCCGGCGTGAGCCGGAGATCTACGGCACCCTGACCTTCGAGGCGCTGGAGGAGAAGCTCGAGGCCTGGGGCAGCGAGCTCGGTGTCGGCGTGGTCAGCCGGCAGTCCAACCACGAGGGCCAGCTGGTGGAGTGGATCCAGCGGGCGGAGGAGGAGGGGTTTCGCGGCATGGTGCTTAACCCCGGGGCCCTGACCCACTACTCCTACGCCCTCCTCGACGCGATCCGGGGGCAGCCGCTCCCGGTGGTCGAGGTGCACCTCTCCAACCTCTACGCCCGCGAGCCCTTCCGCGCCCACTCGGTGACCGCCCCCGCCGCCCGGGGGGTGATCAGCGGGCTCGGTCCCCTGGGCTACCGCTACGCGATCGAGTACCTGCTCGCGTTGACCTCCTAGCCCGCCCGCCCTATACTCGCCGGAGGCGGGGCCCCGTGGTGTAGCTTGGTTAGCACACCCGCCTGTCACGTGGGAGGTCGCGGGTTCAAGTCCCGTCGGGGCCGCCAAAAAGCCCGTCCGTGGGGCGGGCGGCTTCTTTTTTGGGAAGCCGCCGGGGTATACTGAGAGCTGGCGTAAAGAATCGCGTTCCCGTGGGAACGCATTCCCCCCAAAGCGAGGCGAACGATGGCTGAGGTCCTACCTGTCGAGATCACCGAAGAGGTCAAGCAGAGCTTCATCAACTACGCCATGAGCGTGATCGTGGACCGGGCGCTGCCCGACGTCCGCGACGGACTCAAGCCGGTGCAGCGGCGGATCCTCTTCGCCATGTACCAGGAAGGGCTCCTGCCCGGTCGCAAGCACGCGAAGTCCGCCGGCGTCGTCGGCGAGGTCATCAAGAAGTACCACCCCCACGGCGACCAGGCGGTCTACGACGCGATGGTGCGCATGGCCCAGGACTGGAACCTGCGCTACCCGCTGGTGGACGGACAGGGGAACTTCGGCTCGATCGACGGCGATCCCCCGGCGGCCTACCGCTACACCGAGGCCCGGCTCTCCCCCATCGCCCTCGAGCTCCTCAAGGACATCGACAAGCACACGGTGGGCTTCAAGCCCAACTTCGACGGCACCGCCGAGGAGCCCGAGGTGTTGCCGGCGGGCTTTCCCAACCTGCTGGCGAATGGGGCCTCGGGGATCGCCGTGGGCATGGCGACGAGCCTCCCGCCCCACAACCTCGGCGAGCTGATCGACGCCCTGGTCAAGATGATCGACCGCCCCGAGATCTCCCTCGACGAGGTCCTCGCCGTCCTCCCCGGGCCCGACTTCCCCACCGGCGGCCGGCTGCACAAGGGCGGGATCAAGGAGGCCTACGCCAAAGGCCGGGGCAGCCTCAAGCTCCGGGCCAAGGTCCACGTCGAGGAGAAGAAGAACCGGGTCGCCCTGGTAGTCACCGAGATCCCCTACCAGGTCAACAAGGCGAGCCTCATCACCCAGATCGCCGCCCTGGTGCGGGCCAAGAAGGTGGAGGAGATCGCCGCCCTCCGCGACGAGTCCGACCGCCGGGGGATGCGGATCGTCATCGAGCTCAAGCGGGGGGCGAACCCCGAGGTGGTGCTGAACCGCCTCTACAAGCACACCCAGCTCCAGACCAGCTTCACCGTCAACCTGCTCGCGATCGTCGAGGGCGAGCCCAAGGTGCTCTCGCTGCTCGAGCTCATGCGCCACTACCTCGACCACCGGCGGGAGGTCGTCACCCGGCGCACCGCCTTCGAGCTCAAGAAGGCCGAGGAGCGGGCCCACGTGCTCGAGGGCCTGCTCGTCGCCCTCGACCACATCGACGAGGTCATCACCCTGATCCGCGCCTCCAAGGACCCCGCCGAGGCGAAGCGAGGCCTCATCGAGCGCTTCGGCCTCACCGAGGTCCAGGCCCAGGCGATTCTCGACATGCGGCTCCAGCGGCTCACCGGCCTCGAGCGCGAGCGGCTCCTCGCCGAGTACCGCGAGCTCCAAGAGAAGATCGCCTTCCTCCGTGCGATCCTCGAGGACGAGGGCAGGCTTTGGGGCGTCATCAAGGACGAGCTCCTCGAGGTCAAGCAAAAGTACGCCGACCCCCGCCGCACCGTGATCACCACCTTCGCCGAAGGGTTTTCGCCCGAGGACCTGATCGAGGACGAGCCCATGGTCATCACCATGACCGCCGCCGGCTACGTCAAGCGCACGCCGCTCGAGGCCTACCGCGCCCAGGGCCGCGGCGGGGTCGGGGTCCAGGCAGGAAGGACCAAGGGCGAAGACGAGGCCACCCGCGTTTTCGTCGCCCAGATGCACGACCAGCTCCTCTTCTTCACCAACCAGGGCCGGGTCTTCGGCCTCAAGGTCTTCGAGCTCCCCGAGGCCAGCCGGGCCGCCCGCGGCACCCACGTCCGCCAGCTCCTCGCCCTCGGCGAGGGGGAGGAGGTCGCCACCCTGCTCGCGGTGCGCGACCTCAAGGCCCCCGGCGACCTGGTCTTCGCCACCCGCCGGGGGGTCGTCAAGCGCACCCCGCTCCTCGAGTACCAGAACCTGACGAGCTCGGGGCTGATCGCGATCCACCTGCAACAGGGCGACGACCTGATCGCGGTGGCCACCGCCGGCCCGGGCGACGACGTGGTCCTCGCCACCCGCCAGGGCAAGACGATCCGCTTCGCCCTCGCCGAGGTGCGGGCGACCGGGCGGGCGAGCCAGGGCGTGCGCGGGATCCGGCTCAAGGAAGGCGACGCGGTGGTCTCGCTCGCGGTCATCCCCGCCGGCTGGGAGGGGGACCTCCTGGCGGTGGGCAGCCGGGGCTACGGCAAGCGCACCCCGGTCGGGGAGTACCCCCGCCAGGGGCGCGGCGGCCAGGGGGTGATCGGCTTCAAGACCGGGAAGAAGGTGGGCGAGCTCGTGGCCATGCTCCCCACCGACGGCGACGAGGACCTCCTCGTCCTCTCCAAGCGCGGGCAGGCGATCCGCATCCCCGTCGCCGAGATCCGGGTCTCCTCCCGGGCCACCGCCGGGGTGAAGCTCATGAACCTGGCCGAGGGCGACGAGGTGGCCTCGGCCTTCGTGGTCGAGCGGGAGGGGTAGGCTAGGGGCATGAAGGCCTACGTGGTCCTGATCACCGCCCCCGCGGGCGGCGAGGCGGCGGAAAAGCTCGCCCGCGCCCTGGTGGAGGAGCGGCTCGCCGCCTGCGTCAACCGGGTGCCGGGGCTCGTCTCCACCTACTGGTGGGAGGGGAAGGTCGAGGAGGACCGGGAGGAGCTGCTCGTCGCGAAGACCACCGAGGACCGGCTGGAGGCGCTCCTTAAGCGGGTGCCCGAGCTCCACCCCTACTCCGTGCCCGAGGTCCTCGCCCTGCCGGTGGAAAAGGGCCACCCTCCTTACCTCGACTGGCTCCACCGCTCGACCCGATTTTCGTAACAAATATGTTTACAAAATCCCCGCCCCCGTGCTAGCCTGGGGGCGGGGAGGGAAACGTGAGCAGGACCCACATCCGGGAACGCGCGCGCTTCGCCCCGGGCGAGGTGATCCTCTACCCCGGGGTGCCGGCCCCGGGCGAACCCGTCTACCGGGTGGTCTCGGGGCTGGTGCGGATCCAGCACGTGGACGAGGAGGGCAACGCCCTCACGCTGCGCTTCGTCCGCCCCGGCGAGTACTTCGGGGAGGAGGCGCTGGCGGGGCTCGAGCGCGGCCACTTCGCCGAGGCCCTGACCGAGAGCGAGGTCGAGGCCATTCCCGCCGACGAGCTCCTCGGGGACGAGGCCCGAACGCTCGTCGCCGGCCTGGTCTCGGCGCTGGCCCAGGGCTACGAGCGCATCCGGCGGCTGGTCACCCAGCGGCTGAAGAACCGCATCGCCGCCGCCTTGCTCGAGCTCAAGGACACCGCCCTGGCCCAGACCGACGCCGAGGGCCGCCCGGTGATCCGCCTCACCCACGACGACCTGGCGGCGGCGGTGGGCTCGGTCCGGGAGACCGTCACCAAGGTGGTGGGCGAGCTCGCCCGGGAGGGCTACATCAAGTCGGGCTACGGCAAGATCACCCTCACCGACCTGAAGGGCCTGGAAGACCTAGCAAGCCGCCCGGAATAGGCGATAATGACCCCGGCGGGCCCCCGAGCGGGGGCCCTTTCTGGGGAGGGAAAGGATGCAGACCGGAACCGACCTGATCGTGGTGGGGGCGGGGCCCACCGGCCTCGCGGTGGCCTTCTACGCCGGGATGCGGGGGCTCTCCTCAAGGCTGGTGGACCCCCTCTCGGAGCCCGGGGGGCAGCTCGTCGCCCTCTACCCGGAGAAGTACATCTACGACGTGGTGGGCTTTCCCAAGATTAAGGCCGCGGACCTCGCCGCCCGGCTCGTCGCCCAGGTCGAGCCCTTCAACCCCATCTACGCCCTGGAGGAGCGGGCCGAGACGCTCGCCGAGGACGAGGAGGGTTTCCTCCTCACCACCGACCGGGGCCACACCTACCGGGCCCGGGCGGTGGTGATCGCGAGCGGGCTCGGCGTCTTCGAACCCCGGCGGGTGGGGGCCGAGGGCGAGCGGGAGCTCGAGGGCAAGGGCCTCTTCTACGCGGTCAAGCACCCCGAGGAGTTCAAGGGCAAGGAGGTCCTCATCGTCGGCGGGGGCGACAGCGCGGTGGACTGGGCGCTGATGCTCAAGAACATCGCCCGGGTGACGCTCATCCACCGCCGCACCGCCTTCCGCGCCCACGAAAAGAGCGTCGCCGACCTCGAGGCCGCCGCCCGGCGGGGAGAGCTCGCCCTGAAGACGCCCTACGTGCTCAAGGCGGTGCGCGGGGACGACTGGGTTCGGGAGGCCGAGATCGAAAACCTCAAGACCGGCGAGCGCGAGGCGCTCCCGGTGGACGCGGTGCTCGTCCTCGCCGGCTTCCTCACCAAGCCCGGGCCCTTGGCGAACTGGGGCCTAACGCTTGAGGGCAACAAGATCGTGGTCAACACCCGGATGGAGACGAGCCGCAAAGGGGTCTTCGCCGCCGGCGACGCGGTCACCTACCCGGGCAAGCTCAAGCTGATCCAGATCAACTTCGGCGAGGCCGCCACCGCCGCCAACTACGCCGCCGCCTACGTCACCGGCGAGCGCGCTTACCCCGGCCACTCCTCCGACCGCGGGACCCCGGCGGGAAAAGGCGCCTAGAATAGGGTCGGAGGTGATGGAGGCTATGAAGCGAATCGGGCTTTTCGTGGCGGCGCTCCTGCTCGGCGCCCTCGCCTTCGCCGGCGAGTTCTCGATCATCCACTTCAACGACGTCTACGAGATCCAGCCGGTGAAAAAGGGCAAGTACGGCGGGGCCGCCCGGGTGGCGACGCTGATCAAGGAGCTCGGGGGGCAGGAAAACCTCATCCTCTTCTCCGGCGACGCCTTTAGCCCCTCGATCATGTCCAGCGTCTTCAAGGGCAAGCAGATGGTGGACGTCTTCAACCGCCTGGGGCTCGACTACGCCACCTTCGGCAACCACGAGTTCGACTTCGGCCCCGAGGTGGCCGCCCAGCGGGTGAAGGAGTCCAAGTTCACCTGGATTTCCACCAACTTGGTGGATAAGCGCACCGGCGAGGGTTACGTCGGCGCGGTGCGCTGGGCGCTGGTGAACTGGAACGGGGTCAAGGTCGGCCTCCTCGGCCTGATCGACAACTGGCTCGAGCTCACCAGCCCCGGCCCCAACGCCCAGTACCTCGACTTCGTCGAGACCGGCCGCAAGTACGCCCGGATGCTGAAGGACAAGGGTGCCGAGGTGGTCATCGCCCTCACCCACATGGACATGGCCCACGACGAGGAGCTCGCCGCCAAGGTGCCGGAGATCGACCTGATCCTCGGCGGGCACGACCACGCCCCCATGTGGAAGGTGGTGAACGGCACCCTGATCTGGAAGACCGGCGCCGACTGGGTCTGGCTCGGCCACCTCAAGGTCTACACCATCCCCGGCCTCAAACCCGTGGTCATCCCCACCGAGTACGTGGTGGACAGCAAGATCCCCGAGGACCCGGAGATGGCCAAGGTGGTGGCCAAGTACGCCGCCGCCCTGGACCAGGCGATGAACCAGCCGATCGGCGAGACCAAGGTGCCGCTCGACGCCCGGCGGAAGGTGGTCCGTCGCCAGGAGTCGAACCTCGGCGACCTGATCGCCGACGCCATGCGGGAGTACGCCAAGGCCGACTGCGCCATCCAGAACGGCGGCGGCATCCGCACTGACCAGATCTACGGCCCCGGGAAGCTCACCAAGAAGGACATCTTCGCCATCCTGCCCTTCGGCAACGTGGTGATCAGCGTCAAGATCGACGGCAAGACGCTGAAGGCCGCGCTGGAAAACGGCGTCTCCCAGTGGGAGCGCACCAAGGGCCGCTTCCCCCAGGTCTCGGGGATCAAGTACGTCTTTGACCCCAACCGCCCGGCCGGCCAGCGGATCCTCGAGGTCTACGTGAACGGGAAGCCCCTCGACCCGAACAAGACCTACGTCTGCGCCATCAACGACTACATGGGCCGCGGCGGCGACGGCTACGTCATGTTCAAGAACGCCCCGCGGGTGATCGACGAGCGGAACGGCAAGCTCCTCGCCCAGGTGGTGGTGGACTACATCCAGGCCCACTCGCCGGTGGCCCCCAAGGTCGAGGGCCGGATCGTCATCAAGAAGTAAAGCCGCCCAACGTCCAAGGCCCCCCGGAGTTCCGGGGGGCCATAGATTTCGCGCTGGACGCTGGACTTAGAGGTCGTAGTACATCTGGAACTCGATCGGCGTGGTACGGAGCCGCACCTGCGCGGCCTCCTCGCGCTTCATTGCGATCCACTCTTCGAGCAGCGCCTCGGTAAAAACGCCGCCCTCGAGGAGGAAGTCGTGGTCCTTCTCCAGCGCGTCGAGGGCCTCGTCCAGGCTCTTCGGCAGGGTCTTGATCCGGCGCGCCTCGCGGGCGGAAAGGGCGTAAAGGTTTTTGTCCACCGGCTTCGGGGGCTCGAGCGCCCGGCGAATCCCGTCGAGGCCCGCCATGAGCATGGCGGCGAAGGTCAGGTAGGGATTACCCGAGGGGTCCGGCGCCCGGTACTCGATCCGCTTGGATTTCTTGAACTCGGGCCCGGTGAAGTACATGGGGATCCGGATGATCGCCGAGCGGTTCCGCCGCGAGATGATCAGGTTCACCGGCGCCTCGTAGCCGGGTACGAGCCGGCGGTACGAGTTCACGGTGGGATTGGTGATCGCGGCGAGCGCCGGGCCATGGGCGAGAAGACCCGCGGCGTAGTGCATGGCGAGCTTGCTGAGCTCGGCATAGCCCTTTTCGTCGTAGAAAAGCGGCTCGCCGTTCTTCCAAAGCGACTGGTGGGTGTGCATCCCCGAGCCGTTGTCCCCGAAGAGAGGTTTCGGCATGAAGGTCACGGTCTTGCCCGCCCGGGCGGCGGTCTGGCGCACCGCGTACTTGTACTTGAAGACGTTGTCGCCGGTCCGGGTCAGGGTATCGAAGCGAATGTCGATCTCGGCTTGGCCGGCGGTGGCGACCTCGTGGTGGTGGAGCTCGACCTGGACCCCGGTGGCCTCGAGATTTTTCACCATCTCGCTCCTAAGGTCCTGGTACTTGTCCACCGGGGGCGCGGGAAAATAGCCCTCCTTGGGGCGGATCCAGAGGCCGTCCCCGCCCTCGTAGGAGTGCCAGTGGCCCTCCTCCGACTCAATCCAAAAGCCCGAGTTGTGGGGCTCGATGGAGAAACCTACTTGGTCAAAGATGAAAAACTCGATCTCGGGACCCCAGTAGCTGGCGTCGGCGATTCCCGTCTTCTTGAGGTACTCCTCGGCCCTTTTGGCCACCCCACGGGGATCCTTATCGTAGAACTTCTTCTCCACGGGGTCGTAGACGTCGGCGATCACGACCAGGGTGGGGTGCTCCGCAAAGGGATCCACGAAGGCCGTGGATACGTCCGGAAGCAGGAGCATATCCGACTCGTTGATCGCCTGGAACCCCTGAATCGAGGACCCATCGAAGCCCGCACCGAGCTTGAAGAAGTTTTCGTCAGCCTCGTGGGCCGGAACGGTGAAGTGCTGCCAACGTCCCGGGAGGTCGGAAAACCTTAGATCTACATAAGCGATGCCCTTTTCCTTGATGAACTTGACCGTTTCCTTCGCGTCCTTGAACACGGCACACCTCCGTGCGTAAACTTACGCGGCAAAGCGTACCCAAGATCATGCACAACTGTCAATAGCCAGGTGTACGCTTGGCGCGTATGACCCCATGCTAATCTGCGTTCGGGGAATGATTCGCGCCAGATGTTCCGGGTTCCCGGAGCAGGTGCGTTCGAAGACGCCAAACAAGAGGTGCGTATGAATATGCCTGCACAAGCCGTGTAGACTGTAGGCATGGCCCTCAGCAAAGCCGAAATTCTTAAGGAACTAAGACAAAACGACGTCCGCTTCCTCCGGCTACAATTCACCGATATCCTCGGCGTCGGCAAGAACGTGGAAGTACCCGTGAGCCAGTTCGAAAAGGCCCTGGACGGCGAGATCATGTTCGACGGCTCCTCGATCGAGGGCTTCACCCGGATCGAGGAATCCGACATGCTCCTGAAGCCCGACTACAACACCTTCGTCATCTTCCCCGACCTGATCGAGGACCCCGCCCGGGGCCGGGTGGCCCGGCTGATCTGCGACGTCGCCTACCCCGACGGCACCCCCTTCGAGGGCGACCCCCGCCAGGCCCTGAAGCGCCAGATCGAGGAGCTCAAGAAGCTCGGCTTCGACAACATGTACGCCGGCCCCGAGCCCGAGTTCTTCCTCTTCCTCCGCGACCCCGAGGGGCTCCCCACCACCGAGACCCACGACGACGCCGGCTACTTTGACCTCGCCCCCCTGGACAAGGGCGAGGAGGCCCGGCGGGACATGGTGAACGTCCTGGTGGAGATGGGCTTCGAGATCGAGGCCGCCCACCACGAGGTCGCCCCCGGCCAGCACGAGATCGACTTCAAGTACGCCGACGCCCTCACCACCGCCGACAACATCGCCACCTTCAAGTTCGTGGTCAAAAGGGTGGCCCTCCTCCACGACCTCCACGCCACCTTCATGCCCAAGCCCATCGTCGGCATCAACGGCTCGGGCATGCACACCCACCTCTCGATTTTCAAGAACGGCAAGAACGCCTTCTACGACGAGAAGGCCGAGTACCAGCTCTCGAAGACCGCGCTCCGGTTCATCGCCGGCCTCCTCGCCCACGCCGCCGGCATGGTGGCGATCACGAACCCCCTGGTGAACTCCTACAAACGGCTCACCCCGGGCTACGAGGCCCCCACCAACATCGCCTGGTCGGCCTCCAACCGCTCGGCGATGATCCGCATCCCCGCCCGCCGCGGGGTGGGCACCCGGGCCGAGCTCCGCATGCCCGACCCCAGCACCAACCCCTACCTCGCCCTGGCGGTGATGCTCGCCGCCGGCCTCGACGGGATCAAGAACGGCCTCACCCCGCCTCCGCCGATCCAGCGGAACATCTTCGAGATGAGCGTGCGCGAGCGGCGCCGCCACAAGATCAAGGAGCTCCCCGGCACGCTGCGGGAGGCGCTGGACGCGCTGGAGAAGGACGAGGTCATCAAGGCCGCGCTGGACGAGCACATCTACCGCCACTTCCTGAAGGCGAAGCGCCTCGAGTGGGAGGACTACCGCATCACCGTGCACCGCTGGGAGCTCGACCGCTACCTGATCAAGTACTAAACCCCACGCCCCACGCGACCGCCGCCCCCGGGCGGCGGTTTTTATTGACAAGCCCGGTGCATTTTTTTGTAAAATGCCCTCGCGAGCGCTTAGAACTCGCAGAGAAGGAGGGGGATATGAAGAAAGCGTTGCTGGCACTGGCTCTGGCTTTCGGTGCAAGCGCCCTGGCCCAGGGCAACGTGATCAAAATCGCGACCGTCTCGCCGCTCTCGGGCGAGCAGGCGGCGCTGGGCGAGATGATCAAGCTCGGCGCCCAGCTCGCCGTCGAGGAGGCGCAGCCCGAGTTCGAGAAGCTCGGCTTCAAGCTCGAGCTCGCGCCCCAGGACGACCAGGCCAACCCCGACGTGGGCGTGGCGGTCGCCCGGCGGCTGGTCACCGACCCCGAGATCGTGGCCATCGTCGGCCACCTGAACACCGGCGTGGCCATCCCCTCGTCCGAGGTCTACAAGGACTACCAGCTGGCCATGGTCTCCCCGGCCAACACAGGCCCGGCGGTCACCGACCGCTGCTACCTGAACGTCAACCGTCTGGTCGGCCGTGACGACGTGCAGGGCCCGGCCGGCGCCGAGTTCGCGGTGAAGGAGCTCGGGGCCAAGCGGATCTTCATCGTCCACGACAAGACCACCTACGGGCAGGGCGTGGCCGAGCAGTTCAAGAAGAAGGCCGAGGAGCTCGGCGCCCAGGTGGTCGGCTTCGTGGGCACCGAGGAGAAGGCCAACTTCCAGGCCCTCATCCTCCAGATGAAGGCCAAGAAGCCCGACTTCGTCTACTTCGGCGGCATCTACCACCAGGCCGGCGTGCTGCTCAAGCAGATGCGCGAGCGCGGGATCAAGGCCACCTTCATGGGTCCCGACGGCCTTGACTCCTCGAAGTTCGTCGAGATCGCCGGCGAGGCCGCCAAGGGCGCCTACTACACCACCGTCGCCGGCCCCATCGAGAAGTACCCCAAGGCCAAGGCGATGGCCGAGAAGTTCGAGAAGAAGTTCGGCAAGAAGCCCGAGTCCTTCGCGATCTACGCCTACGACTCCGCCAACGTCGTGATCAAGGCCCTTAAGGACTTCGTCGCCTACGCCAAGCGTCCGCCCACCCGGGCCGAGCTCTCGATGCTGATCCGCCAGACCACCCTCGAGGGCGTGACCGGGCACGTCGCCTTCGACTATAAGGGCGACCGGAAGAAGGCGGACTACTTCGTCATTCACCTAAAGGAGGCCAAGTACCCCGGCGAGGTCGTGAAGGTCATCTCCTTCCCCGCGCCGGCGACCAAGTGCGAGGCCATCAAGTAAGCTTCCCGTGCTAGGGGAAAGGGGGGCCAGCCGGCCCCCCTTCTTATGGCCCCGCGTGTGCTAAGTTATTCAACGTTATGCGCGTTTTCACACCGCCGGGAGGTGCGCCTTGCTCGAGATACTGATCCAGCTCCTGCCTAGCGTGCTCCTCGAAGGGCTCATCCTGGGCTTCGTCTACGCGATGATCGCCCTGGGGTACACCATGGTCTACGGGGTGCTCGAGCTCATCAACTTCGCGCACTCCGAGATCTTCATGGCCGGCGCGGTGGCCGGGGCGGAGACCTTCATCCTATTAAAAGGCGCGATCGCCAACCCCTTTTTGCTCCTCGCCCTCGCCATCCTAATCGGCGGCGCGGTCGCCGCGATCGTGGCCATCCTGGTCGAGCGCCTGGCCTACCGCCCGCTTAGGAAGCGGGGCACCACCAACCGGCTGGTGCCGCTCATCACCGCCATCGGCGTCTCCTTCTTCCTCCAGGACCTGGTGCGCCTGATCGAGGGGCTCTGGCACAACGCCTTCTACCGCCGCTACCCCTCCTTCGCCGTCTTCGAGGCCACCTACAACCTGCCCAACTGGATCGGCGTGCTCACCATCGCCCTCACCGTGTGGCTCGGCTTCTGGGTCCTCGCCTACTTCGGCGACTGGCTGATCCGGCTCTTCGCCAAGAAGCCGCGGGCCACCGGCCGCACCCTCAGCCTGGTCGCCGCCGGGCTCACCCTGGTCTTCCTATTCCTCTACCGGCACGTGGTCTTCGCCGACCTGGGCATGACCATCCAGATGAAGTCCATCCTGGTGATCGTGGTCAGCCTGGCGATGCTCTACGGCCTCAACTGGCTGGTGCACAAGACCAAGCTCGGCATCGCCATCCGCGCCGTGGCCCAGGACGCCCAGACCGCGAGCCTCATGGGCATTGACCCCGACGTGATCGTCTCCCGCACCTTCCTGATCGGTGGGTTTCTGGGCGGGGTCGCCGGGGTGCTCTTCGGCCTGCTCTACACCCTGGTCCACCCCTACGTCGGCTTCATCCCCGGCATCAAGGCCTTCACCGCCGCCGTGCTCGGCGGGATCGGGAACATCACCGGCGCCGCCGTGGGCGGGCTGGTCCTCGGCATGCTCGAGATGCTCGGCGGCACCTACCTCACCTTCCTGACGAACGGGGCCATGGGCACCGAGTACAAGGACATCCTGGCCTTCATGATCCTTATCTTCATCCTGCTCTTCAGGCCGCAGGGCATCATCGGCCAGCAGCTGGGGGAGAAAGTATGAGGAAGCTCCGCGAAAACCCCTTGCTCCTAAGCGCGGTGATCGCGATCGTCGCCCTGGTGGCGAGCTTCTGGCTGCTCAACCATCCGCGCAGCACGCTGCCCTTCCTGCTCACCCTGGGGGCGCTCTTGGCTGCGCTCCTCCAGCCCATTCCCAGGTGGCTCAAGGTCCTGATCGGCGGCGCGATCCTCCTCCTGGTCATCCCCGCCGCCGGGTTCAAGAACTCCTTCCTCTTCGAGCTCGGCATCCAGACCGGCATCTACGCCGCCATGGCCCTCGGCCTCAACGTGGTGGTGGGCCTCGCCGGACTACTCGACCTGGGTTATGCCGCCTTCTTCGCCGTCGGCGCCTACACCTGGGCGATCTTCGGCTCGCCCCAGGCCAACGAGTTCATGCCCTGGAAGATCTTCCCCCTGCCGGGCGAGTACTTCTACCTCTTCATGCTGGTGGCGGTGGTGGTGGCGGCAATCACCGGCGTGGTGATCGGCTCGCCGGCGCTCAGGCTCAAGGGCGACTACCTGGCGATCGTCACCCTGGGGCTCGGCGAGGTGGTCCGGGTGCTCGCCAACAACCTCGACCAGCCGATCAACATCACCAACGGCCCCCAGGGCATCACCCCCATCCAGCGGCCGCCGATCGACTGGTTCATCGCCCTCCTTGACCGCTTCGGGCTGCACCTCTCCCGGGCCGAGGCCTACCCCCTCTTCTTCTACCTGCTCGTGCTGGTGATCATCGGCATCGTTACCCTGGTCAACGTCCGGCTCGACCGCTCCCGCTTTGGCCGGGCCTGGATCGCGATCCGCGAGGACGAGACCGCGGCCCGGGCGATGGGGATCCCGCTCTTCCCCACCAAGCTGATCGCCTTCGCCACCGGGGCGAGCTTCTCCGGCGCCATGGGCGCGCTCTTCGCCGCCAAGCAGCTCTACGTCTCGCCGGAGTCCTTCACCCTGATCCAGTCGATCATGATCCTGGTGATGGTGATCCTCGGGGGCATGGGCTCGATCCCGGGGGCGATCCTGGGCGCGGCCACGGTGACCATCCTGAACGTGGACCTCTTGAAGTCGGCCTCGGACTACCTGAACGACCTCCGGAACGCCGGCTTCGTCCTCGACCTCGGGTTCTTCAAGTACAACTTCGCCAACCTGCCGAACCAGCTCGAGCCCGCCAAGTACGAGCGCATGGTCTTCGGCCTGATCATGATCCTGATGATGATCTACCGGCCCGAGGGCATCATCCCTGAACGCCGGCATGTGTTGGAGATGAAGAAGGAGGAGGCATGAGCGAGGCCCCGATCCTCGAGGTCGAGCGCGTGACCAAGACCTTCGGCGGTCTGGTGGCGGTTAACGACGTGAGCGTCTCCATCCCCCGCGGGATGATCTTCGCCGTCATCGGCCCGAACGGCGCCGGCAAGACCACCTTCTTCAACCTGCTCACCGGGATCTACAAGCCCGATAAGGGTCGGATCCTCTTCGACGGCGAAGAGATCACCGGCAGGGACCCTGCCTGGATCGCCGCCCGGGGCATGGCGCGCACCTTCCAGAACATCCGGCTCTTCGGCTCGATGACCGCGGTGGAGAACGTGATGGTGGCCCGCCACGTGCACACCAAGACGAGCTACGCCGACGCCCTCCTTCGCACGCCGCGGTTTCAACGCGAGGAAAAGAAGGCGCTGGAGCGCTCGTTGGAGCTCCTCGAGTACATGCAGCTCGGCCACCGCGCCCACGAGCTCGCCAAGAACCTCCCCTACGGCGAGCAGCGGCGCCTCGAGATCGCCCGGGCGCTGGCGCTCGAGCCCAAGCTCCTCCTCCTCGACGAGCCGGCGGCGGGCATGAACCCCCAGGAGACCGAGGACCTCCAGCGGCGGATCGTGGGCATCCGCGACGACCTGGGGGTGACGATCCTCCTGATCGAGCACGACATGCAGCTGGTGATGAGCATCTCCGAGCGGATCGCGGTGCTCGACTACGGTTCCAAGATCCTCGAGGGCACCCCCGAGGAGGTCCAGAACGACCCGCGGGTGATCGAGGCCTACCTCGGCCGCGGGGCCGCGGAGGGGGCGTCATGAAGAAGGTGCTCGAGCTCAAGAACGTCCACACCTACTACGGCCAGATCCACGCCCTGAAGGGCATCAACCTCGAGGTCTTCGAGGGCGAGATCGTCACCCTGATCGGTGCGAACGGCGCCGGCAAGACCACCACGCTCCGCACCATCTCGGGAATGATCCACCCGAGGGAGGGCGAGGTTCTCTTCGAGGGGGTGGCGGTGCACCACCTACCCGCCCACCTCATCGTCAAGCGCGGCATCGGCCACGTCCCCGAGGGGCGGCGGATCTTCCCCCGCCTCACGGTGGAGGAGAACCTCGAGATCGGCGCCTACCTGGAAAACGACCGCAACAAGGTCGAGGAGCGCAAGGCCGAGGTCTTCGAGCTCTTCCCCCGCCTGGCCGAGCGCCGCAAGCAGCTCGGCGGCACCCTCTCCGGCGGCGAGCAGCAGATGCTCGCGATCGGCCGGGCACTGATGCAGGACCCCCGGATCCTCCTCATGGACGAGCCCTCGATGGGGCTCGCCCCGGTGCTGGTGGACCTGATCTTCGAAACCATCGCCGAGCTCAACAAACGCGGCAAGACCATCCTCCTGGTCGAGCAGAACGCGCTCAAGGCCCTCCAGGTCGCCCACCGCGGCTACGTGCTCCAGACCGGCGAGATCACCCTCGCCGGGCCTGCCAAGGAGCTCGCCGAGAACGAAGAGGTCAAGCGGGCCTACCTCGGCGGCTAATCCGACACCCTTTCCTTGCCGCCCCCGTTGGGGGCGGCGTATACTTATTGCGGTAAGAACGCGACTTTCGGGAGGTGGCTATGAAGAAGTGGACGGTAGTTGGCGTTTTGCTTTTGGCCCTTAGCGGGCTCGCGCTGGCCCAGACCCTGGTCTACGGCCAGTCCGACCTGCCCAAGACCCTGGACTCCGCCGACGCCCAGGACGGGAACTCCCTGCGCGTCGCCAAGCAGGTGGTGGAGACCCTGGTGGCCTTCGAGCCCGGCACGGTGAACCCGATCCCTGGGCTCGCCGAGCGCTGGGAGGCAAGCGAGGACTCGAAGGTCTGGACCTTCTACCTCAGAAAGGGCGTCAAGTTCCACGACGGCACGCCCTTCAACGCCGAGGCGGTGAAGTTCAACTTCGACCGCTGGAACGACAAGAAGAACCCTTACCGTGGGGGTAAGGAGTTCGTTCCCTTCACCTGGGTCTTCGGCGGCTTCAAGGGCGAAGGCTCGGTGATCGACCGGGTCGAGGTGGTGGACGAGTACACCGTGCGCTTTTACCTCACCCAGCCGGTCGGCTTCTTCCCCCAGATGGTCGCCGCCAGCTACTTCGGCATCGACAGCCCCAAGGCGGTGATGGCCGACCCCGAGAAGTACGGCACCCCCGAGGTCGGGGTGGTGGGCACCGGCCCCTTCGTCTTCAAGAGCTGGACGATCGGCGACAAGGTGGTCCTCGAGCGCAACGAGGACTACTGGAACGAGAAGAACAAGGCCAAGGTCAAGACCCTGGTCTTCCGCGGCATCCCCGAGCCCACGAGCCGCCTCGCCGAGCTCAAGGCGGGCTCGATCCACATCGCCAACAACCTCTCCCCCGAGGACCTGAAGGCGATCAAGGCCGACCCCAACCTGGTGGCAGTGGTGCAAAAGGGCCTGAACATCGGATACGTCGCCTTCCACCAGAAGAACAAACCCCTCGACAACCTCAAAGTCCGCAAGGCCATCGCCCTGGCGGTGGACTGGCAAGCGATCGTGGACGCCTTCTACGGCGGCCTGGGCGAGCGGGCGAGCGAGTTCGTCCCGCCGGCGATGTGGGGCCGGGCGGGCGACATCAAGCCCTTCCCCTACGACCCCGAGCAGGCGAAGAAGCTCCTCGCCGAGGCCGGCTACCCGAACGGCTTCGAGACCGAGCTCTGGTACATGCCGGTTAGCCGCCCCTACTTCCCCGCGCCGCAGCCGATCGCCGAGACCATCGCCACCTACCTCGCCGACGTCGGCATCAAGGCCAGCCTCAAGACCGAGGACTGGGGCACCTACCTCTCCGACTACGACAAGGGCAAGTTCCCCATGTACATGCTGGGCTGGAGCCCCGACTACCCCGACCCCGACAACTACCTCTACACCTTCTTCGGCCCCACCTCGATCAAGACCAACCTCGGCTGCGAGACCGACGCCTGCAAGAAGATCGCCGGCCTGATCCAAAAGGCCCGGGTCACCGCCTCGCTCGACGTGCGCAAGAAGCTCTACGCCGAGGCCCAGCGGCTGGTGCACGAGTACGTGCTCTCGATCCCGGTGGCCCACAACAACCCGCTCCACGCGACCCGCAAGAACGTGAAGAACTACATCCCGAGCCCCTTGGGCTCCGAGGAGCTCTACATGGTCGAGGTCAAGTAGCCGCCGGATCCGGCGGGGCCGGGGCCCGCGGGCCCCGGCTTTTCGTATACTCGGAGCCGTGACCGCCTACGCCCTGCGGCGCTTTTTCGGTCTCGTCCCCGTGCTCTTCGGCGTGAGTCTGCTCGTCTTCACCTTCGTGCGCCTGATCCCCGGCGACCCCGCCCGGGTGATGCTCGGCCAGCGGGCGACCCCGGAGGCGCTCGAGCGCCTGCGGCGGGAGCTCAACCTGGACAAGCCCCTCTTCCTCAACTGGGCGGCCTACCGCGAGACCGGCGACCTCCGGCGGCTCCTCGAGGCCCAGTACCCCGCCTACCTCGTCCGCATCCTGCACGGCGACCTGGGACGCTCGATCTTCACCAAGGTGGACGTCGCCGCCGAGCTCAAAGCCCGCTTTCCCGCCACTTTCGAGCTCACCCTGGGAGCGATGACGGTAGCGCTCCTCGTGGGGATCCCGGCGGGGATCCTCGCCGCCATCCGGAAGAACTCCCTGGTGGACCTCCTGGTGATGACTGGCGCGCTGGTCGGGGTCTCGATGCCGATCTTCTGGCTCGGCCTCCTGCTCATCTACGTCTTCGCCGTGAACCTGCACTGGCTCCCGCCCTCGGGCCGGCTCGGGATCGGCACCGAGTTTCAGCCGCTGACCGGGCTCTTGCTCCTCGACGCGCTTCTCAAGGGGCGGCCCGACGTCTTCGCCGACGCCCTGAGGCACCTGATCCTGCCCTCGCTCGCCCTCGGCTCGATTCCCGCCGCGGTGATCGCCCGGATGATGCGCTCCTCGATGCTCGAGGTCCTCTCCCAGGACTACGTCCGCACCGCCCGGGCCAAGGGCCTGCCCGAGCGGGTGGTGGTCTACAAGCACGCGCTAAAAAACGCCATGCTGCCGGTGATCACCGTCATCGGGCTCTGGTTCGGCACGCTGCTCACCGGCGCCATCCTCACCGAGACGATCTTCAACTGGCCCGGGATCGGCAAATGGCTCTACGACGCGATCCAAGCCCGCGACTACCCGATCGTCCAGGGCGGGACCCTCTTCATCGCCGCCGTCTACGTGATCGTGAACGCCCTGGTGGACCTTTCCTACGGGCTCTTGGACCCCCGGATTCAGTACCGCTAGGAGGCAGGCCGTGGCTACCCTAGCCCGCACCCCCACCCAGCAAGCGCTTAGGCGGTTCCTCCGCTCCTCCTCCGGGAAGGCGGGGCTCTTGATCGTCGGGGTCTTCGTGCTGCTCGCCCTGCTCGCGCCGATCCTCGCCCCCTACGACCCGGCCAAGGACCGGAACCTTAGGGCCCGGCTCCAGCCCCCCTCGATCGAGCACCCCATGGGCACCGACGAGCTCGGGCGCGACATGCTGATCCGGGTCTGGCACGGGAGCCGGATCAGCCTGCGGGTGGGGGTGGTGGCGGTGGGGCTCGCCCTCGTGGCGGGGACCCTCTTGGGCCTGGTGGCCGGGTTCTTCGGCGGCTGGGTGGACACCCTGGTGAGCTGGCTCATCGACATCATGCTCGCTTTCCCCTCGATCCTGCTGGCGATCGCGATCGTGGCGGTGATCGGTCCCGGGATCGAGAACGCCATGCTGGCGGTGGGGGTGGTGCAGATCCCGGTCTTCGCGAGGCTCGCCCGGAGCATGGTGCTCTCGCTAAAAGAGCAGGAGTTCGTCGCCGCCGCCCGGGCGCTCGGGGCCACGAACGGCCGGATCCTGCTCCGCCACATCCTCCCCAACGGCCTCTCGCCGCTCATCGTCCAGGCCACCCTCTCGATCGCCACCGCCATCCTCGACGCGGCCGGGCTCGGCTTCTTGGGCCTCGGCGCCCAGCCCCCGGCGCCCGAGTGGGGGGTGATGATCGCCCGCGGCTTCCAGTACTTCACCACCGCCCCTTGGATCAGCCTCTTTCCGGGGCTCGCCATCATGCTGGCGGTGCTCGGCTTCAACCTGCTGGGGGACGGGCTCCGGGACGCCCTCGACCCCCGCACCGCCCGGTTTTAAGGTTCCTTCGGGAAGGCCTCACCCGCACCCCCGGCGGCCAAGGCTAGAATGGGGCGATGAAGCGCCTGAGCCTGGTGATCCTCTTGATCGCGTTCGTGCTTGCGGGCTGCCGCTTGGTGACGCCCGAACACCCCTATTTCAGCGCCCACGAGATCGAGCTCCTCTTCCCCGAGGCCAGCGAGCGCTGGGTCTACTTCTACGGCGACCCCATGACGATCGAGCTCGAGGGGGAGCGACTCGTGCTCGAGCCCGCCGGGGACGAGACCTCGCCCTGGGCGCTGCCGGGGGCGCTCTGGGTGAACGGGATGCCGCTTTGGCGGGAGGTCCTCCCCCCGGTCCGGCCCGAGGTCAAGGCCAGCTACGATCCCTTCACCGGCGCCTACGTCCTCGAGACCGAGGCGGATCTGCTCGCCAGCTGGTACTACGACGGCGAGGCCTGGTGGCGGCTCTCGGGGCCGGTCCCGGCGGGGAAGGAGGTGCTCCGGGTGCCCGAGGAGGGCGGTTTCCGGCCGAGCGGGCTGACCCCGGACGAGGTACGGGTGGTGCGGCGGGAGCTCGAGCTCCGCGCCCGCGGCCGCCCCCTCGTCGTCTTCCAGCGGACCGGCCCGGTCCACCGCCCCTACCGCTTCGAGCCCCGGCCCTGGGTGCACCGCCTCGCCTCCATCCGCGTCCAGCGCGGCGTGCCCCGGCGGACCGCCCCGGCCCTGTCCTGGAGGGTGCTAAAGACGGGCAGCTACGCCGCCTACAAGGGCCGCGCCCCGATGGCCTACCTGGCCTGCTCGCCCCGCGGGGTGGCCGAGCTCTGGGACCTCGCCTACGGGAACCGCCTGCCCAAGGCCGCGCCGCCGGTGCTCGAGCCCGGCCGCTGCCTCGCCGGCTTCTTCTGGGGCCTGAAGCCCACCGGCGGCTACCGGATCGAGGTCCGGGGCGGTCGGGTGAGCCGCCGGGTCGCCGAGTTCGCCCTGGAGCTCAAGGCTCCCCCGCCCGGCGCCCTCACCACCCAGGCGCTCACCAGCCCCTTCGTGCTGATCGAGCTCTTCCGCCCGGTGGACGAGGTGCGCTTCGTCGACCCGGACGGCAAGCTCCTCGCCCGGGCGCTCGCCGACTAGGCCTCGCCGCTCGCCACCGCGTAGAGCCGGGCGTAGTAGCCGCCCTTTCGGAGGAGGGCCTCGTGGGGGCCCTCCTCGATCAACTCCCCCCGGCGAAAGACCAGGATGCGGTCGGCGTCCTTCACGGTGGCCAGGCGGTGGGCGATGATCACCGTGGTCCGCCCCCGGGAGACGCGGGCGAGGGCCTCCTGCATCCGGCGCTCGGTCTCGCTGTCCACGTTGGCGGTGGCCTCGTCGAGGATGAGGAGGACGTCGGGGTTATGGAGCAGGGCCCGGGCCAGGGCGAGGAGCTGCCGCTCGCCGGCCGAAAGCCCGGCGCCGCGCTCGCCGAGGCGGGCCTGGAGCCCCTCGGGCCGCCTCCGGACGGCCTCGTCCAGGCCCACGAGCTTGAGCACCTCCCAGATCCGGGCCTCGGGGATCGCCTCGTCCCCAAGCCGGAGGTTCTCCTCGATCGTGCCGGAGAAGAGGAAGGGCTCCTGCATCACGATCCCGAGCGCCCGCCGGAGGTCCCGCTGGCGGTACTTGCGGACGTCCACCCCGTCGAGGAGTACGCGGCCCCGCTGCACGTCGTAGAAGCGGGCGACCAGGTTGATCACGCTGGTCTTCCCCGCCCCGGTGTGGCCCACGAGCGCCACCCTCTCGCCGGGCCGGACCTCGAAGGAGACGCCCTTCAAAACCCAGTCCTCCCCCTCGTAGGCGAACCAGACGTCCTCGAAGCGGATCGCGCCCCGGAGCCTTTTCACCGGGAGGGCGTCGGGGGCGTCGGTCACCTCCTCGGGCGCGTCGAGGAGGGCGAAGATGCGCTCGGCGGCGGCCATCGCCGCCTGGTAGATGTTGAACTTGTCGGAGAGGTCGCGGAGCGGCTCGAAGAAGTTCCGGGTGTAGTCGAGAAAGGCGACGAGGAGCCCCAGGCTGACCGCCCCCCTTAG
>JALVVO010000246.1 GCA_027023345.1 Thermaceae bacterium | reverse complement strand
GCCCCACCCCCGGGGGCCCCGCCTCGTCGAGGTCGCGCCGGGCGCGTACCGGGTGCTCCGGGTCCACGCCCAGGACGCCGACGCCCTCCGGGTCTTCGAGCGGCTCGCGCTCACGCCGGGGAGCCGGGTAAGGGTGCTCGAGCGCACCCCCCTCGGCGTCCGCATCGCCGGCGAGGCCGGACGGCTCCTCCTTCCCAGCGAGCTCGCCGAGGCGCTGGAGGTCGAGGAGTGATCGCCCGCCGCACGAAGCCCTTCTGGTTCTACCTCGGCCCCGCCTTCCTGGTCTCGGTGGGGTACATGGACCCGGGCAACTGGGCCACCAGCCTGGAGGCGGGAAGCCGCTACGGCTACGCCCTGCTCTGGGTCGTCACCCTATCCTCGGCGATCGCCGTCCTCATGCAGCTCCTCGCCGCCAAGCTGGGGATCGCCACCGGCCACGACCTGGCCGAGAACATGCGGGCAAGCTACCCCAAGCCGGTACGCTACTTTCTCTTTCTCACCGCCTTCCTGGCCATGATGGCCACCGACCTCGCCGAGTTCATGGGGGTGGCGATCGCCCTGAACCTGCTTTTCGGCATTCCCCTACCGATCGCCGTGCTGCTCACCGTCTTCGACGTCTTGCTCATCCTCTGGCTCGAGCGCTTCGGTTTCCGCTGGGTCGAGGTGGTGATCACCGCCTTCGTCGCCACCATCGGCCTGGCCTACGTGGTCGAGCTCTTCCTCGCCCACCCCAGCCTCGCCGAGGTGGCGAGGAACGCCTTTTTGCCCAACGCCACCATTTTCCAAGACACCACCGCGCTTTTTTTGGCCATGGGCATCCTCGGCGCCACGGTGATGCCCCACAACCTCTTTCTGCACTCGGCCCAGGTCAAGACCCGGGTGCTCGGCAACGACGAGCGCCGCCGCCGGATCTACTTCTGGAGCATGCTCGACACCCTGGGGGCGCTCTTAGCCGCCTGGCTGGTGAACGGCGCCATCCTGGTGATGGCGGCGGCGGTTTTCCACCAGCGGGGGCTCCTTGTCACCGAGATCGACCAAGCCTACCTCACCCTGGCCCCGCTCCTCGGCAAGGCCGCCGCCCTTACCTTCGCCGTCGCCCTACTGGCCTCCGGCGTGGCCAGCTCCACCACCGGAACGCTGGCGGGGCAGGTGGTCTTCGAGGGCTTCCTGGGGCTTCGGGTGCGGAACATTGCCTTCGTCCGCCTCTTCATCCGGCTCCTCACCATGACCCCGGCGGTGGTGGCGGTCTGGCTCTCGGTGCGGCCGGTTTCGCTCCTGGTGCTCAGCCAGGTGATCCTCTCGATGCAGCTGCCCTTTAGCGTGGTACCGCTCGTCGTCTTCACCTCCGACCCCCGCCGCATGGGGGAGCTGGTGAACCCGCCCTGGGTCAAGATCCTCGCCTGGACGGCGGCGGGGTTGATCGTGGGGCTGAACCTGCTCCTCTTGGCCTTCGCGGTCCTGGAGGTTTAGCCGTGGAAGCCTTCGGCGCCCTCCACCCCGTCCTCCAGGCCCTCCTCGCCGGGCTCTTCACCTGGGGCATGACCGCGCTGGGCGCGGCGGCGGTCTTCCTGGCCAAGGAGCCGCCCCGGGTCTTCCTCGACGCCGCGCTCGGGTTTGCCGCCGGGGTGATGATCGCCGCGAGCTTTTTCTCCCTACTCCTCCCCGGCATCGAGCTCGCCGAGGCCAGGGGACGCCGGGCTGGCTTCCGGCGGTGACGGGCTTCCTCGCCGGAGGGGCCTTCCTCCGCCTCGTGGACCGCTACCTGCCCCACCTCCACCTCTTCGCCCCTATGGAGGCCGCCGAGGGCCTTTCCACCTCCTGGCGGCGGACCACCCTGCTCGTCATCGCCATCACCCTCCACAACCTCCCCGAGGACCTGGCCGTGGGCGTCGCCTTCGGGGCCGCCCATCTCGAGGGCAGGCAGGCCGCCCAGGCGCTGCTCGCCGGCGCCATCGCCCTGGCGGTGGGCATCGGGCTCCAGAACTTTCCCGAGGGGGCGGCGGTGAGCGTGCCCCTCCGCCGCGAGGGGCTCGACGCCGGCCGGGCCTTCTTCTTCGGCCAGCTCTCGGGGGCGGTGGAGCCGGTGGCGGCGGTGGTCGGGGCCGCCAGCGTGCTGCTCGTTCAGAGCTTTTTGCCCTACGCCCTCGCCTTCGCTGCCGGCGCGATGATCTACGTGGTGGTGGAGGAGATCATCCCCGAGGCCCAGTCCTCGGGCAACGGCGACGTGGCCACCCTCGGGGTCATGCTCGGCCTCGCGGCGATGATGTTCCTCGACGTGGCGCTGGGCTAGCTGGCGGTGGCGCGGGGGAAGGAGGGCTCCAAGAACCCCGCGAGCAGGAGGACCAAGGGCAAGATCCAGCCGGTCTCGACCCCGAGGAGGATCAGGCCGGCGGTCAGGAAAAAGGCGGCGAGGCCCACGTAGAGCACCGCCGCCAAAAAGCGGTACCTTTGGGGCACGCGCAGGAAGGGCAGGAGAAAAAGGCCGAGGAATGCTCCCGCGAGCGCCCCGTACGCCCCCCGCTCGTCGAGCACGGCCCCGGCGTAGGCGCCGTAGAGGAGAAGGACGCCCGGGTTCTTAAAGTCCTCGCGGTCCCAGCCCCAAAAGAGCGCGAGGGCAGGCAGGCTCCGAAGGAGCGCGGGAAGCGGCGGGGTGATGCCCGGCCAATCGAGCTCGAGCACGGCGGCGAGGCCGCGAAAGACGGGCGAGAGCAGCGCAGGAAGGAGGGCGTAGAAAAACCCCGCGTTCATCGCTCGAGCGCAAGCTCCACCAGGCGCAGAAGGAGTTCGGGGTAGCGAAGGCCCGAGGCCTCCCAGAGCCTTGGGAACATGCTGGTCGGGGTGAAACCGGGCAGGGTATTGAGCTCGTTCACGAAAAGCTCCCCGTCCGCGCCGAGGAAGAAGTCCACCCGGGCCATCCCCCGCACCCCGAGCGCCTTGTAGGCCTTGACCGCGAGCTCCTGCACGGTCTCCTGGGTACCGGGGTCGAGGCTCGCGGGCACGTCGAGCTCGGCGAGGCCCGGGGTGTACTTGGTCTCGTAGTCGTAGAAGGCGCTCTGGTAGCGGATCTCGCCGACGACGCTCGCCTCCGGGCGGCGGTTGCCGAGGACGCCGACCTCGAGCTCCCGCGCCCCCTCGACCGCCTGCTCCACCACCGCCTTCTCGTCGTATTGGAAGGCGAGCTCGAGCGCCCGGTCGAGGTCGAGCACCCGCTCGACCCGGCTGATCCCCACCGAGCTCCCGGTGTTCGCGGGCTTCACGAAGTAGGGCGGGTCGAAGGGGACGAGAGGCATCTCGCCCTGGCGGACCACCGCCCAGGGCACCACCCGGACGCCCTCGGCGGAAAGCACCCGCTTAGTGAAGTCCTTGTCCATGGCCACCGCGCTCGCCGCCACCCCGGCGCCGACGTAGGGAACCTCGAGGAGCTCGAAGAAACCCTGGATCGTCCCGTCCTCGCCAAAGCGCCCGTGGAGGAGGGGGAAGACCGCGTCGTAGTCCCGCCAGCGGACCGGCGGGGGAAAGGGATGCTCGCCCCGCTCGGCGACCCCTTGGCGGAGGGCGCGCTCCGCCGCCTCGCCGAGCAGCCAGCGGCCGTCCTTCGCGATCACCGCGAGCTCGGCGCGAAAAGGAGCGGCCTCCAAGACCCCCTCGGCCGACTTGAGCGAGACCTCGTGCTCGGCCGAGCGCCCGCCGGCCAGCACCAGGACCGAAAGACCCGCCATGGCCCGAGCATACCCCACCTGACCCCTCGGTCAGCGCCGGGCTAGACTGGGGGCATGGACGCCAAGACCGCCTACCAGGAGCTCGTCGAGCGCGGTCGCGAGCGGGCCGACCTGGCCGCGCTCGCGGGGCTCGCGGGCTGGGACCTCCGCACCTACATCCCGAAAAAGGGCCACGCCCACCGGGCCCGCGTCTTCGCCACCGTCTCGCGGGTCCTCCACCGGAAGGCCACCGACCCTCGGATCGGCGAGCTCCTCGCCGCGGTGGAGGACTCCTCCCTGATGGAGGACCCCGACGTCGCCGCCAACGTTCGCGCCTGGCGGCGGGACTACGAGCGGGCAACGAGGGTCCCGGAGTCGCTCGCCGCCGAGATCGCCGAGGCGGCAAGCCGGGGCGAGAGCGCCTGGGCCGAGTTCAAGAAGAAGAACGACTGGGAGGGCTTCCTCCCCTATCTCAAGAGGAATATCGAGCTCAAGCGGGCCTACGCCGAGGCCGTGGGCTACGAGGACGAGGTCTACGACGCCCTGCTCGAGGACTACGAGGAAGGCCTTCGGACCCGCGACCTCGTCCCCCTCTTCGAGGAGCTAAAAGGCCCCGCCACCCGGCTGGTGCGGCGGATCGCGGCGTCGGCGAAAAAGCCCCGGACCGACTTCCTTCACCGCGCCTACCCCAAGGCCGAGCAGCGGGGGTTCATCCTCGAGGTCCTTCCCGAGCTGGGCTACGACATGGACGCCGGCCGGCTCGACGAGACCGCCCACCCCTTCGCGATCCGCATCCACCCCGGCGACGTGCGCATCACCACCCGCTACTTCGAGGACTTCTTCAACGCCGCCTTCTTCGGCTCGGTCCACGAGGCCGGCCACGCCATGTACGAGCAGGGCCTCCCCGAGGAGCACTGGGGCACGCCGCTCGGGCAGTCGGTGAGCCTCGGGGTCCACGAGAGCCAGTCCCGGATGTGGGAGAACCTGGTGGGCCGCTCGGCGGGGTTCTGGCGGCGGTACTTTCCCCGGGCGAGGGCGCGCTTCGAGGCCCTCGCCGACGTGGACGAGGAGGCCTTCGTCTTCGCCGTCAACGAGGTCAGGCCCTCGCTCATCCGGGTCGAGGCCGACGAGGTGACCTACAACCTCCACATCCTGCTGCGGTTTGAGCTCGAGCTCGCCCTCTTCCGCGGCGAACTCGCCCCCGAGGACCTCCCCGAGGCCTGGAACCGGAAGATGGAGGCCTACCTCGGCGTCGTCCCCAAGACCTACGCCGAGGGCGTGATGCAGGACGTGCACTGGGCCGGCGGCGCCTTCGGCTACTTCCCCACCTACACCCTGGGCAACGTCTACGCCGCCCAGCTCTTCGAGGCGGCCGAGCAAGCGCTCGGGTCGCTTGAGCCCCACTTCGCGGAGGGCGACTTCGCGCCCCTCCTCGGCTGGCTCCGGGAAAAGGTCCACCGCCACGGCCGCCGCTACCCGCCCGCCGAGCTCATCCAGCGGGCCACCGGCCGGCCAGTGAGCGCGGGCCCGCTCCTCCGCTACCTGGAAGGGAAGTTCGGCGCCCTCTACGGGCTCACCTGAGCGCGGCGAGGAGCGCCTTCAGGTTCTCCCGCCAGGTGGCGAGGTAGTCGGGGTTTCGCTCGTTCAAAAGGTCGAGGTAGACCGCCCGGACCCCGAGGTTCTTCGCCACCCGGTCGGCCTCCCGGCGGAGCTGGTAGGGGGCGACGATCGTCCGCAAGCCGAGCCGCTTGAGGACCTTGCGGGCCTCGACGAGCTCCCGGGCGGTGGGCTCGGCGGAAGGGGTCTTGCCGATCAGGAAGGCGCGCTCGAGCCCAAAGCGCGCGGCCAGGTAGGTGAAGGGGTTCTTGTAGGCGACGAAGGCCCGCCTCGGAGCTTCAAGAATCCGCCGCTGGCCCTCGGCGAGGAGCACGAGGATCGCTCCCCCGAGCTTACGGGCGCGGTCGAGGTAGCCCGCGGCGCCGGCAGGATCGAGCTCCCCCGCCGCGCGCGCGAGGTCGATGACGAAGAGGCTCATCGCCAGCGGGTCGGTCCAGACGTGGGGGTCGGGCTTGCCGCTGGGGAGCGGCAAAACGAGGCCCTTCGCGCTCTCGGCCGCGACCACCACCGGCGCCTTCGTGCCCGAGGGCCCCACCAGCTTCTCAACCAGCCAGTCGTCGAGCCCAAGCCCGTTTTGCACGATGAGCCGGGCTCTCTGCACCGCCTTGAGGTCGCTCGGCCGGGGGGCGTAGACGTGGGGGTTCGCCCCCGGAGGCACGAGCGCGCGGACCTCCCACCCCTCCCCCAAGACCGCCCGGGCGAGCGCGGCGTAGGGAGGAATGGTGGCGACGAGGAGCGGACGCTCGGCGTAGGCGAGACTAAAAATCAGGAAAAGAGCCAAAAGGACGCGCATCCCCTTTAGGATACGCGCTGGCGCAGGGAGTTCGTAAGCACGAAGAGGCTGGAGAGGCTCATTGCCCCCGCCGCCATCACCGGGCTGAGGAGGACCCCGAAGAAGGGGTAGAGCGCCCCCGCCGCCACCGGGATCAAGACGGCGTTGTAGGCGAAGGCCCAGAAGAAGTTCTCGTAGATCGTGCGCAGCGCCCGCCGGGCCACCCGGATTGCCCGCACCACCGCCCGGGGGTCGCCGGAGACGAGAACCACGTCCCCGGCCTCGACGGCGACGTCGGTCCCGGTGCCCACGGCGATCCCCGCATCGGCGGCGGCGAGGGCGGGGGCGTCATTCAGGCCGTCGCCGACGAAGGCCACCCGGCGCCCCTCATCCTGGAGCCGCCGCACCACGGCGAGCTTTTCCTCCGGGCGGACCTCGGCGAAGACGTTCCCCTCCGGGACGCCGAGCCGGCGGGCCACCGCCAGGGCCACCGCCCGCCGGTCGCCGGTGAGCAGGTAGACCGAAAGCCCGAGCGCCAAAAGGTCCCGGACCGCTTCCTTTGCCCCTGGCTTCTCCCGATCGGCCACGGCGAAGACCGCCACCGCCCGGCCCTCCACCCCGAGGACGACGGGGGTAAAGGCCTCCCGGGCGAAGTCCCCTACCGCCTGGGCCGCCGCCGCGGAGAGGGAAAGCCCCTCCT
>JALVVO010000245.1 GCA_027023345.1 Thermaceae bacterium | reverse complement strand
GAATCCCTCGACCTTTCCCGGCGGGTAGCCGGTTATCCCCGACTGGGGTCCGCCACCTCGTAAGGAGGCGCTGCCTCCCCCTGCGCTTCCCGCGACTCCCCCTTGAGCCGGAGCCCCGCTCCGGCGGGCCCAATATAACCCAGTTTCCTTGACACCGCCGGTCGCCGGCGCGTACCATTGGCCTTGGGCACGCGTGAGACTTTGCTGAAACGCCTAGGTGAGGTTCTTGGCGTGCCCGACTGGGGTGGCGACGCGGGAGAGGAAACGCGGCAACTCGCCCCGCGGCTACCCCCGGACACCTGAAGGGGGTGTGAAGCGGTATGAAGAAGGTAGGGCTACTCGTCGTAGGGCTGCTTGCCGTGCTCAGCTTGAGCGTGGCGTCGGCGGCCAAGTTCTCGGACGTGCCCCCCGGCCACTGGGCCGAGGAGGCCGTCTACAAGCTTGCGGATGAGGGCATCATCCTGGGCTTCCCGGATGGAACCTTCCGCGGCAACGAGTTCCTCACCCGCTACCAGGCGGCGCTCCTCATCTACCGCCTGCTTGAGCGGCTCCGGGCCGAGTTCAAGGCGGGTGTGGACCAGGAGACCCTCGCCGCGCTACGCAACGCGGTCCAGGAGCTCGCGGCGGAGCTCGCTTCCTTGGGCGTGCGCGTCTCGGCGCTCGAGGACAACGCCGCCACCAAGGGCGACGTGGCCAAGCTCCAGGCCGCCATCGAGGAGCTCAAGAAGATGAAGCCGGCCGGCGTGGACATGGCCGCGCTTAAGGACCTCGAGGCTAAGGTCGAGGCGGCGGCGGTTGCTGCGGACGCCGCGGCGGCCAAGGCCGAGGCGGCCATGGCCGCGGCCGACAGCGCCAAGGGCCTGGCCGAGGCCAACGCCGACAGCATCAAGGCCCTGAACGAGCTGGCCGTGATGCTGAACCAGGACGTCCTCGGTCTCCAGGACCGGGTGGCCGCGCTGGAGAAGGAGGTCGTCGCGCTCAAGAACGCGAAGCCCCAGGGCTTCGCCAAGGCCTCCGACCTCAAGGCCCTGACCGAGTACGTCCAGGCGCTCTCCGGCGACGTCGCTGGGCTGGCCGGCAAGGTCAGCGAGGTCGAGGGGCGGGTCAGCACCCTGGAGCGGAACGCCTTCTCCATCTCCGGCTCGCTCAGCCTGACGTACAAGAGCGTTGACGCTGTTGGCTTCGCCGACTACGACGTTGACCGCCTTTTCTGGAAGAAGAAGAACGTCTTCAGCACCGGCGATGGCAACGACAACGGTGAAATCGTAGACGAGGCGGAGGGACTCGAAAGTACTCCGGGTGAAACCACGGCGGATCTTTCGGTCAAGTTCCAGACCGGCAAGCTCACCGGCACCTCGAAGGGCGACGGCGTCAACACCTACAAGGACCTCTTCCAGTTCAGCATCCGGGGCAGCTTCGCTTGCTCGGTTGCAGGCGGCTGCGATGTTAGCGGCGGCGGCTACGCCGGCGAGAACAACGCCGACAGCTGGTTCCGCCTCTACGTGGATGAGGTTAAGACCACCCTTACCGTCGCCGACGGCCAGACCCTGAGCGTGGTCTTCGGTCGGAGTGTCAAGACCAAGTTTACCGAGTACGTCTTTGACAACGACGCGAACTCCTACGGCCACGGTCTCGTCGCCACCCTGAAGCCCGGCTTCCTCGGTGCCACCGTTACCTTCGCCTACGGCAACAACGGTGCGCTCTCCTCGCCGGTCACCTACGACTACTTCTACGCCGGCCGCGTGGCGCTCGCGCCCTTCGAGAACTTCAGCGTGGGCGGCTCCTACGTGAAGCAGGATTCCCTGGCGAACGCCATTTGGGGCGTGGACGCCAAGGCGGAGTTCGGCCCCGTCTGCGTAAAGGGCGAGTACTTCAGCGACGCAACCTCGGCGACCAGCTACTACGTCATCGGCAAGCTCGGCCTGGGCGCCATCACCGTTAAGGGGAGCTACCGGAGCATCGCCGCCAGCGTGACCGCCGCCAACATGGCCTCCAGCGACGCGAACTTCTCCGCCGGCTCGGACGACAACGCGGCGCCCTTCGCGGCCGACCAGACCGGCTACGGCGTGAGCGCCGAGGCGGGCTTCGGTGCCTTCACCCTGAGCGGCTACTACGACGCCTACACCCTGACCGGCAACGACTACTCCGCTTACGGCGTGACCGCCAAGCTCGGCCTTGGCGCGCTCAGCCTCGAGGGCTACTACAAGAACGCCGCTCAGGCTGGCACCGCCCAGTCCTCGATCCCCGGCTCCGAGCCCGGCGGCAGCTACGAAAGCGCCTACGGTGCCAAGCTCAGCCACGACGGCGGCTCCGACAAGGCCTTCGTGAAGGGCCTGAACTTCACGGTCAAGTACAACAACGACTACGTCGCTCCGCAGGCCAACCTCGACGTCTACGGCGACTTCAGCGGCAAGCTCGGGCCCCTCGACCTGCTCCTGCTCGGCGGCTACTTCGCCGACATGACCGCCGGGACCAACACCGTTAAGTACGGCGTCAAGGTCGAGACCGATCCCTTCGCCCTGCCGCTCAAGCCGGCGCTGGCCGCGGGCTACGTTGCCCGCACGAGCTCCGGTGGCTCGGCCGAGACCAAGTGGTTTGCCGGCGTGAAGTTCAAGGAGTTCCTCTTCGCCCACTCCGAGTTCCGCGCGGGCTACTCCAGCTACTCCGCGACCAACGTCGCGAGCTTCTCCGTGGGTGAAAAGGACAAGGCGTTCGTCGCCAGCGAGCCCTACATCTACAGCACCGACGGCGCCAACTCCGGCACCCTTACCGGCTTCCTGCTCTCCTGGACCTACTACGACCTGACCGCTACCTTCCTGAGCGCCGTGGATAACGCCGGAAACTACGCCGACGCCTTCCAGATCTCCTACCAGGTCAACTTCTAAGGCGGAGGCTTCGAACCCCCCGGGGCTTGCCCCGGGGGGTTTCCTTTTGGCCGGCGGGCCGGCTATACTTGGGGACGCTGGCCTTTTGGCCCAATGAGCCCGCCGGGCTCCGCTTGGGAAGGAGAAGAGATGCGAATCAACAAGGGCGCGCTACTCAAGGTAGTCGAAAAACCCTACTACCGGACCGACCTCCCCGAGTTTCGGCCGGGGGACACGGTCCGGGTCGTCTACAAGGTGAAGGAGGGGAACCGCACCCGGCTCCAGGCCTTCGAGGGCACGGTGATCAAGATCAAGAGGAACGGTCTGAACTCGAGCTTCACCGTGCGCAAGATCTCCCACGGCGTGGGGGTGGAGCGGATCTTCCCCATGCACTCCCCGCTGATTGACAAGGTCGAGGTCACCTTCCGCGGGCGGGTGCGCCGGGCCAAGCTCTACTACCTCCGCGAGCGCCGCGGCAAGGCCGCCCGCATCAAGCCGGACCTCCGCCGGATGAACCGGGCCGGGGGGGCTTCCGCGAAGGCCAAGACGGAGGCGGAGGGGGAAGCCTAACCGCCGGAGATCGAGCGGGGCGGCCGGGCCCAAGGGCCCGGCCGCCTTCTTTACCCGAGGGCGGGGCTTTTGTGCCAGTCCTGCAAGCTCCGGACGCGCACCGGAGCCTTCCGCGCCGCCTCGATCGCCTTGAGGCTCCACCGGGCGGCGGCGGGGGTGGTGACGAAGGGCTTGCCCGTCTCCGCCGCCCGCCTCAGCTCGGGGTCGGGAGCGAAGGCGAGGAGGAGGTCGTAGCCCTCGCCCTCGGTGGCTTCGAAGCCGGCCTCGAGGTAGGCGGCCCGGGTCGCCTCGTCCACCGCGATGAAGCGGACCTTGCCCGAAAGGGGCAGGACCTGGCCCGCCCCGAGCTCGGCCTTGTAGTAGGCGAGGTAGGGGTCCTCGTCGAGGCCCATGCTCTCGCCGGTGGAGCGCATCTCGGGTCCGAGCCAGGGGATCACCCCGGGGAACTTGATCCAGGGGATGACCACCTCCTTGGCGGCGTAGAGGCTCAGGCTCGGGTCCTCGGTGAAGCCGAGGTCTTCGAGGGTCCTTCCCACCGCGATCAGCGCCGCGTACTTGGCGAGGGGGTGGCCGATCGCCTTGGAGACGAAGGGAACGGTACGCGAGGCCCGGGGGTTGGCCTCGAGCACGTAGACCACCCCGTCCTTGACCGCGTACTGCACGTTCAAGAGCCCCCGAACGCCGATGGCGAGGGCGAGCTTTCGGGTGTAGTCCCGCACCCGCTCGAGGACCTCCTCCCCCAGGTGCACCGGCGGCAGGATCACCGCCGAGTCGCCGGAGTGGACGCCGGCCTCCTCGACGTGCTCCATGATTCCCGCCACTATCG
The DNA here is from genome assembly GCA_027023345.1 of Thermaceae bacterium. Lineage (GTDB taxonomy): Bacteria > Deinococcota > Deinococci > Deinococcales > Marinithermaceae > WFXV01. The sequence goes on along the minus strand of JALVVO010000245.1, from coordinate 2,584 downwards.
CCTGCTCGCCGTCGGCGATCGCGTCCACGTCGAGCTCGACGGCGCCCTCGAGGTACTGGTCGAGGAGGATCGAGGGGGTCTCGGCGAGCTCGGCGTAGACCTCGTCGAGGTAGCTTTTGAGCTCGGCCCCGTCCCGCACCACCGCCATCGCCCGTCCGCCGAGGACGTAGCTGGGCCGCACCATCAGGGGGTAGCCGAGCTCCCGGGCGAGCCAGATCGCTTCCTCCGGGCTCCCGGCCACCGCCCCCTTGGGCTGGGGGATTTCGAGCCTTTGCACCAGTCGGTTGAAGGCCTCGCGCTCCTCGGCGGCATGGATCGCGTCGGGGTCGGTGCCGAGGAGGCGGGCGCCGGCAGCCTTCAGGGGCCGGGCGAGCTTCAAGGGCGTTTGCCCTCCCAGGGTGACGATGGTGCCGAGCGGCTCCTCCCGCTCGATCAGGTTCAGGGTGTCCTCGAAGGTGAGGGGCTCGAAGTAGAGCCGGTCGGCGGTGTCGTAGTCGGTGGAGACGGTCTCGGGGTTCGAGTTCATCATGATCGTCTCGAACCCGGCGTCCTTGAGCGCCCAGACCGCGTGGACCGCGGAGTAGTCGAACTCCACCCCCTGGCCGATCCGGATCGGGCCCGAGCCCAGGATCACCACCTTCTCCCGCTCGGCGGGCTTGACCTCGTCCTCCTCCTCGTAGGTGGAGTAGTGGTAGGGGGTGTAGGCCTCGAACTCGGCGGCGCAGGTGTCTACCGTCTTGTAGACCGGACGGACGCCCTTTCCCTTCCGGGCGGCGCGTACTTCAAGCTCCCCCTCGTCCGTTAGGGCCCCGAGCTCGCGATCGGATAGGCCAATCTGCTTGATGCGGTAGGTGGTTTCGGCGTCCCATCCGGAAACGGGCCCGAGCTTCTTGGCTGCCCGCTCGGCGGCGACAATCTCGGCGAGCTGCTCAAGGAACCAGGGGTCGATCGCGGTGGCCGCGTAAAGGGCCTCCACCGGCTCGCCCCGGCGGAGGAGCTCGAGGAGGACGAAGGGCCGGCGGGGGTTGGGGTAGAGGAGGGCCTTGAGCTCCTCGGTGGAAAGCTCCCCCACGCCGGCCTTCACGTCGGCCTCGAGGCCCCTCAGCGCCTTCAGGAAGGCCTCCTTGAAGCTCCGGCCGATGGCCATCACCTCGCCCACCGAGCGCATCTGGGTGCCGAGCCGGTCGGAGAGCTTCCCCTCGACGTTCGGTAGAGTCTGGAACTTCTCGAAGGCAAAGCGGGGGATCTTCACCACCACGTAGTCGATGGTGGGCTCGAAGGAGGCCGGGGTCTTCTGGGTGATGTCGTTCGGGAGCTCGTCGAGGCGGTAGCCCACCGCGAGCAGGGCGGCGATCTTGGCGATCGGGTAGCCGGTGGCCTTGGAGGCGAGGGCCGAGGAGCGCGAGACCCGGGGGTTCATCTCAATGACCACCATGCGGCCGGTCTTGGGGTGCACCGCGAACTGGATGTTGGAGCCGCCGGTGTCCACCCCGATCTCGCGGATGATCGCCTTGGCCGCGTCCCGCATTCGCTGGTACTCGACGTCGGTGAGGGTCTGGGCGGGGGCCACGGTGATCGAGTCGCCGGTGTGCACCCCCATGGGGTCGAAGTTCTCGATGGAGGTGATGACCACCACGGTGTCGGCGTGGTCGCGCATGACCTCGAGCTCGAACTCCTTCCACCCCAGCACGCTCTCCTCGACGAGCGCGGTGTGGACCGGAGAGAGCCGTAGGCCGCGGCCCAGGACCTCCCGAAGTTCGGCCTCGTCCCTGGCGACGCCGCCCCCGGTGCCGCCCAGGGTGAAGGAAGGCCGGACCACCACCGGGTAGCCCACCTCGCGGGCGAAGGCGAGCCCCTCCTCGAGGCTTTTCACCATCCGGCCGCGGGGGACCTCGAGCCCGATCCTCCGCATCGCCGCCTGGAAGGCCTCGCGGTCCTCGCCCTTCTTGATCGCCTCGACGTTGGCGCCGATCAGCTCGACCCCGTACCTCGCGAGGACGCCCTCTTCGAAAAGGGCCACCGCCAGGTTCAGGGCGGTCTGCCCCCCGAGGGTGGGGAGCAGGGCGTCGGGCCGCTCGCGCTCGATGATCTTCTCCAGGTACTCGAGCCTTAGCGGCTCCAGGTAGGTGGCCTCGGCCAGGTCGGGGTCGGTCATGATCGTCGCCGGGTTGGGGTTCACCAGCACCGCCCGGTAGCCGACCCGCCGGAGCGCCTTCACGGCCTGGGTGCCGGAGTAGTCGAACTCGGCCGCCTGGCCGATGGTGATCGGCCCGGAGCCGATGATCAGGATCGTGTTCAGGTCCTTTCTTGGCGGCATGGGCCTCCCGGGCGCGCTTTTCGCGCGCCGGGGCCCATGCTAACCCACCCCTGCATATCCATGCAAAAAGAGGGCCCCGGCCGTAGGCCGGGGCCCGAACCCAGAGGGCGGCGTTCCTCGAAAGCACGGGCCGAGCAGCGCTTGGTTGCTCCTTAGAAAGGAGGTGATCCAGCCGCACCTTCCGGTACAGCTACCTTGTTACGACTTCGCCCCAGTCGTGGGCCCCACCCTAGGCGCCTGCCCGTTAGCGGGCTAGGGGCGACTTCA
>JALVVO010000244.1 GCA_027023345.1 Thermaceae bacterium | reverse complement strand
CCCCACCACCACCCGCGCCGCCCTCCTCTGGCTCCGCGCGCTCGGACCCCGGGCCCTTGGCCTTGGCCCCTTTGGCTTTTACCGCACGCGGGCGACCTTCGCCTGGCCCGTCTACCGCGAGGCCTTCGCCCGGGCGGCGAGGCGGCACCGGGCCTACCTCTTCGCCGGGACCTGGTTCGCCCCCCGCCTGGACGAGGAGCCCGCCCGGGGGGTCTACGCCCTCGGTCTCGGCGTGCACAACTGGGGCTTTTGGGTGAACCCCAGGGGCACGATCCTCGCCCGTCCCGAGAAGATCCGGCTCATGCCCGCCGAGCGAAGGGCGACGGTGCGGCCCGGGGCCTGGGGCGGGCAGGTCGTCCAAACCGAGCTCGGGGCCCTCGCCACCCTGGTCTGCCTCGACGCCTTCCACGAGGCCCTGGTCGAGCGCGCCGACGCGGCGGGCGCCTGGCTCTTGGTCCAGCCCTCGGCGAACCCCGCGCCCTGGGACGCGCCCTGGCCCCCGAACCCAAGCCGTAAGGAGGGCGAGACCTGGCTCGCCGAGGGGCTCGGGAAGAAGCTCTTAGGCCGGGAGCACCTGCGCTACGGCCTGAATCCCATGCTGGTCGGCGACTTCTACGAGCTCGCCTTCGAGGGGAGGAGCAACGTCACCGCCCCCGGGGAGACCCTGGCCCTCGCCAGGGACGCGAGGACCCCGGGGACGGTCGGGGTCCTGGTCGAGCGTTAGACGTTGAACCCGAGCATCCGGAGCTGCTTCTTGCCCTCCTCGGTCATCCGCGCCGGGGTCCAGGGCGGGCTCCAGACGAAGTCGATGTTGACCCCCTTGACGCCGGGGACTTTGAGCACCGCGAGCTCGGCGTCGGCCTTGATCATGTCCTGGACCGGGCAGCCGATCGCGGTCAGGGTCATCTCGATGTCCACCACCCCGTTCGGGTTGACGTGGACGTTGTAGATGAGGCCCAGGTCCACCACGTTCACCGGAATCTCGGGGTCCTTGACGACCTTGAGGGCCTCTAGAATCTCCTCGACCGTGGGAAGCTTTTGCTCCCCGTTCTTCGTCTCCACGGCGGCCCCTTCGGCCTTGGTCTCCTCGCTCATGGCCCGCATTATATCCGACTAAAGCACTCGGATAAAGGGGGCCGACTACCCTACCCCGGTATCAGGCCTTGAGCGTGCCGATGCGGCGGCGCTCCTCCTCGAGCGCCTCGGCGACCAGCTCGGCGAGGTCCCGGACCTCGGGCGCCCCCTCGCCGTCCTGGGCCGCCTCGTCCTCGAACATGCGCATGCAGAAGGGGCAGGCGGTGGCGATGACCTCCGCTCCGGTCCCTTTGAGCTCCCGGTAGCGGTTTTCGGAGATTCGCATCTTGCCGGGGCTCTCCTCCTTCCAAAACTGCGCGCCCCCGGCCCCGCAGCAAAAGCTCCCCTCCCGGGTGCGCTGGGGCTCGGTCAGGGCAAAGCCCACCTCGGCCACCAGGTCCCGAGGGGGGTCGTAGACGCCGTTGTGCCGGCCCAGGTAGCAGGGGTCGTGGAAGGTCGCCCGGCCCTCGAGCACGGGAAAGAGCGGCAACCTCCCCTCGTCCAGGAGCTCCTGGATGAACTCGGTGTGGTGCTTGACCACGTAGTTCCCCCCGAACTGGGGGTACTCGTTCTTGATCGTGTGGTAGCAGTGGGGGCAGGTGGTGACGATCACCCTGGGGTTCGCGGCGTTCAGCTTCTCGACGTTCTCGGTGGCGAGCTGGAAGAAGAGGTACTCGTTCCCCGCCCGCCGGGCCGAGTCGCCGCTGCACTTTTCCTCTTTGCCGAGCACCGCCCAGTCCACCCCGGCGGCGTCCAGGATGGTAGCCATCGCCCGGGCGATCTTCTGGGCCCGGGGGTCGTAGCTGGCGGCGCAGCCCACCCAGTAGAGCACCTCCGGGTTCGGGTTCTCCGCCACCGTGGGCACCCTAAAGGGCAGGCCCTCGGCCCAGTCCATGCGCTTCTCGGCGGCGAGCCCCCAGGGGTTGCCGGCGCGCTCCATGCCCCGGAAGGCGTTCTGCAGCTCCTGGGGGAAGGCCCCCTCCATCAGGACCCGCTCCCGGCGGAGGTCGGTGATGTGCAGCATGGGCTCGTTGCCCACCGGGCAGACCTCGACGCAGGCCATGCAGGTGGTGCAGGACCAGAGCGCCTCCTCGTTGATGGCGAACTCGAGCAGGGGCCTCGGGCTTTCCTTGCCGGCGGCGAAGTCGGGGAGGATGTCGTTGAGTTCGTAGCGCTCGCTGATGACGAGGGCCGAGGGGGAGAGCGGCTTGCCGGTGGTGTAGGCGGGGCAGACCTCCTGGCAGCGGCTGCACATGATGCAGGCGTAGGGGTCCACGAGGCGCGGCCAGGTGAAGTCCTCGAGCCGCGCCACCCCGAAGGTCTCCGCCGACTCGTCCTCGAAGTTGATGGGCGAAAGCGCCCCGGGAACCTCCTTGGTAAAGGCGAGCTTCACGCCGGAGATCATGAGGTGAATGTGCTTGGAACGCGGGAAGTAGGGGATGAAGGCCAAAATCGAGCCAATCGCGCCCCACCAGAAGAGGTGCTCCCAAAGCACCTGGCCGGAGGGGGAAAGCCCGGCGAAGAGGGCGCTCAAAAAGCTCGCCACCGGCTGGTAGGGGTCGGGCTCCGCGTGGGCGAGCTGGGCGGCCTTGGAGAGCAGCCGGGAGGAGACGTGGAAGAAAATGAAGGCGCCGACGATCGCCGAGTCCCGTTGGATCCCGGCCCGGGCCTTTTCGTGCAGGGGGACGTGGGGCCCGACGAAGAGCTCGGCGGGGCGGACGAGGTAGCGGCGGACCATCAGGGCCACGATGCCCACGAGGACGGAGGCGGAGAAGAGGTCGGCGAGGAGGTTGTGGGCGTTCCAGAGCCCGCCCCGCGTCTCTAGGGGAAAGAACCCCTCGAGCACGTCCACCAAGTTCACCAGCACGTAGTAGACGAAGCCGTAGAAGACCAGGGCGTGGAAGAACGAGGCCACCGGACGCCGCTTGAAGACCGTCTGCTGGGTGAGGACCAGCCAGAGCGCCCGCCCCACCCGCTCGGGGAGGCGGTCGAAGCGGTCCTCGGGCTTCCCCCGGCGCCAAGCAAGGTAGATGCGATAGAAGCCAAGGCCGCCGAAGTAGAGGCTCAAGGCGGCTGCGACGACGAAGAGGAGTTTTTCCACCGGCGTGAGCATGGCCACCCCCAAACTTCCTATACTCAGTCAAATATTACCCCGGCTCCGGGGACACCCGTCCTAGAAGAGACGGAAGCTCGCCCAGGCCACCAGCGCCCCGAGCAGGGCCCCGACCAGGACCTCGAGGTAGCTATGGCCCAATAGCTCCTTGAGCGGGCCCGGGGCGAAGCCCTTCTCGAGCACGTCCTGGAGTTCCCGGACGAGCTGGTTCAAGAGCTCCGCCTGCTGCCCCGCGTGGCGGCGGATGCCGGTGGCGTCGTACATCACCACCAGGGCGAAGATCGCGGCCACGGCGAAAAGCGGGCTGTCCCACCCCTCGGCGAAGGCCACCGAGATCGCGAGGGCGCTCACCGTGGCCGAGTGGGTCGAGGGCATGCCTCCGGTGTCGAGGAGGCGCCTCAGGTCCCAGCGGCGGTTCAAGGCGTAGTCGAGCAGGATCTTGATCAGCTGGGCCACCACGTTCGCCGCTACCGCGGTCCAGAACACCCGGTTCTGAATGAGGCCGGTGTCCCACTTCTCGACGAGCTCGGTGGGCAGCTTCATCCCCGCCTCCGCCTGGCCGCCCGCACGGTGTTCGCCATCAGCATAGCCACGGTCATCGGCCCCACGCCCCCGGGCACGGGCGTGAGCGCCCCCGCCACCTCGGCCACCGCGGGGTCGGCGTCGCCCAAGAGCCGGTCGCCGACCCGGCTAATCCCCACGTCCACCACCACGGCTCCGGGGCGCACCATCTCGGGCCTCAGGTAGCCCGGCCGGCCCACCGCGCTGACGAGGAGCTCCGCCTCCCGGGTGAGCCCGGCGAGGTCCCGGGTGCGGGAGTGGGCCACGCTCACGGTGGCGTCGGCGTAGAGGAGCATGGCCGCCATAGGCTTGCCCACGATGTTGCTCCGGCCCACCACCACCGCCCGGCGGCCGGCTACCGGGATCCCGTAGTGGGCGAGGAGGCGCATCACCCCCGCGGGGGTGCAGGGGTCGAGCCCGACCCCGGGCCCCTGCGTCCAGAGCCGGCCCACGTTCAGGGGATGGAAGCCGTCCACGTCCTTGGCGGGGTCGACGCGCTCGAGCACCCGCTCGGTCCGGATCCCTCCCGGAAGGGGAAGCTGGACCAGGATCCCGTCCACCTCGGGGTCCGCGTTCAGGCGGTCGAGGAGGGCGAGCAGGGCGTCCTCCTGGGTGTCCTCGGGAAGCGCGTGAACCTGGCTTCGGATCCCGAGCTCCCGGGCCTTCTTGGCCTTGAGGCGCACGTAGGCCACCGAGGCGGGGTCCTCCCCCACCCGGACGACGTGGAGCGAGGGTACGAAGGGGAGCCGGGCCAGCTCCTCCCGGAGCTCGGCGTAGACCGCCTCGGCCACCGGCCCTCCCCGTAGCAGCCGGGCGGCCACGCTAGCCCTCCCGGGGCGCGGCGGCGAGCTCGCCGGCCTCGATGCGGCGCACGAGCCGGGAGAGCACCCCGTTGACGAACCGGCCGGAGTCCTCCCCGCCGTAGCGCTTGGCGATCTTCACCGCCACCTCGATCAGGGGGGCGAAGGGGGTGGAGTCGAAGAGGGCCTCGAAGGTGGCGAGGCGGAGCACGGTCAGGTCGGTCTGGTTCATCTGCTCGAAGCTCCAGCCCTCGATGGTCTCGGCGAGGACCCGGTCCACCTCCTTCTGCCGCTCGAGGTAGCCCTCCACCAGCCGGCGGGCGAAGGCCAGGGTCTCCTCGTCGGGAGGCTCGGGCTCGAGCTCGATCGCATGCCGCCAGGCCTCCTCCAGCGGGACCCCACCCACCAGGTGCTCGAAAAGCGCCTTGAACGCGATTTCCCGGGCTCTACGGCGCATCGGCCGGCTCCACCTCCAGGAAGACCACGTCCACGCGCTTGACCTTGAGCCCGGCGGTGGCCCGGAAGGCCTCGCCCACCGCCCGCTGCACCTCGCGCCCGAGCTCGGGGAGGGGCTTGCCGTAGCGGGCCACCAGCCCGAGCTCGACGCGGACGCCGTCCTCCTCCCGCACCACCCGGGCCGCCCGGCGCCGGCCGGCGAGGACCTCCCCCACCTTGCGGGGGCCGGCGAGCCGGACCCCCTCGACCCCCTCCAGGGCGTAGGCGAGGAGCTGCAAAAGGGCCGACTCGGAGAGTTCGTACTCGATCATCGCGCCTCCTAGTCGCCGCCCATGCGGCGGGCGACGAAGTTGGTGTAGACCGCCCCCCGGCGGAAGAAGGCGTTGTCCAGCACCCGCTTGTGGAAGGGGATGGTGGTCTTGAGCCCGGGGCCCTCCAGCGCGGTCTCGAAGAGCGCCCGCCGCATTCTCTGGATCGCCCGGTCGCGGCTGGTGTCCCAGACGATCAGCTTGCCGAGCAGCGAGTCGTAGTGGGGCGGCACCTTGTAACCGGTGTAGAGGTGGCTGTCCACCCGCACCCCGGGGCCGCCCGGCCAGTGCAGGGTCTCGATCCGGCCGATCGCGGGCCGGAATCCCTTGTCGGGGTCCTCGGCGTTGATCCGGACCTCGATCGCGTGCCCTTTTAGCTCGACCTCCTCCTGCCGGAGCCTCAGAGGCTCGCCGTCCGCGATCAAGAACTGCATCCGGATGAGGTCGAGCCCGGTTACCATCTCGGTCACCGGGTGCTCGACCTGGATGCGGGTGTTCATCTCGATGAAGTAGTAGTTCCCCTCGCGGTCCACCAAGAACTCGAGCGTCCCCGCGGAGACGTAGCCCACGTGCTCGGCGAGGCGCACCGCGCTTTTCAAAAGCCCCTCCCGCACCTCGTCCCGAAGGAGCGAGGGAGCCTCCTCGAGGAGCTTTTGGTGCCGGCGCTGGATCGAGCAGTCGCGCTCGAAGAGGTGGAGGACACGCTTGCCGTCGCCGATCACCTGGACCTCGACGTGCTTGGGCTCCTCGATGTACTTCTCGATGTAGACGGCGGGGTTGCCGAACGCCGCCCGGGCCTCCTCCTGGGCCTGCAACACCGCGCGCTCGAGCTCCTCCCCGGTGTGCACCACCCGCATCCCTCGGCCGGGGGCGGCCTCCTTGGCCTCCTCGACGCTCTCGAGCTCGTCGGTGCCGGGCACCACCGGCACCCCGGCCTCGCGGGCGATCTTGCGGGCGGTGGCCTTGTCCCCGAGCAGCTTCATGTTCTCCGGGGTGGGGCCGATGAAGGTGATCCCGTGGTCGGCCACCATCTCGGCGAAGGCCGCGTTCTCGGCGAGGAAGCCGTAGCCGGGGTGGATCGCGTCGGCCCCGGAGACGATCGCCGCCGAGAGGATGTTGGGAATGTTCAGGTAGGACTGGGCCGGGCTCGGCGGGCCGATGCAGATCGCCTCGTCGGCGAGCAGGACGGGGAGGCTCTCGGCGTCGGCCTCGGAGTGCACCACCACCGTCTTGATCCCGAGCTCGCGGGCGGCGCGCAGGATCCTGAGGGCGATCTCCCCACGGTTGGCGATCAGGACCTTCTTCATGCCGGCTCGATCAGGAAGAGCGGCTGGCCGTACTCCACCGGCGCGCCGTCCTCCACCAGGATCTTACGGACGATCCCGGAGACCTCGGACTCGATCTCGTTGAAGAGCTTCATCGCCTCGATGATGCAAAGCACCTGGCCCTTCTCCACCCGGTCGCCCTCCTTGACGTAGGGCTCGGCGTCGGGGGCGGGCCGGCGGTAGAAGGTCCCGACGATCGGCGCCTTGACGGTAACGCAGTTCGGGCAGTCGTCGGCGGCCTCTTCCCCTGCCGCCTCCTCCTT
>JALVVO010000243.1 GCA_027023345.1 Thermaceae bacterium | reverse complement strand
GGTCTTCACCACCACGTTGTCCTCGGGGCCCGCCCCCTCGGTCCCCGAGGGGGCGGGCCCCGAGGACAACGTGGTGGTGAAGACCTGGGGCGCGCCGCCGCGCTTCGACTTCGAGCCCAGGCCCCACTGGGAGATCGCCGAGCGGCTCGGGATCATTGACTTCGAGCGCGGGGCCAAGATCGCCGGCTCGGGCTTCCCCGTCTTCATGGGCGAGGGGGCGAAGCTGATCCGGGCGCTGGTGAACTTCTTCCTCGACTACCACGTCGCGCGGGGCTTCGTCGAGGTGCGGCCGCCCCTCCTCGTCCGCCCCGAGGCCGCCTTCGGCACCGGCCAGCTCCCCGACAAGGAGGGGCTGATGTACGAGGTGGCCGGGGGCTACTACCTGATCCCCACCTCCGAGGTGCCGGTGACGAACCTCCACGCCGGCGAGATCCTGGACGCCGCCGAGCTTCCCAAGAAGTACACCAGCTACACCCCGAACTTCCGGGTCGAGGCCGGCTCCTACGGTAAGGACGTGCGGGGGCTCAACCGCCTCCACCAGTTCGACAAGGTGGAGATGGTGGTGATCAGCCACCCCGCCGAGTCCTACGACTGGCTCGAGCGGCTCACCCGGCAGGCCGAAGAGCTCCTCGAACTCCTCGAGCTCCCCTACCGCCGCCTCCTCATGTGCACCGGCGACATGGGCTTCACCCAGGCCAAGAAGTACGACCTCGAGGTCTACTCCGCCGGCCAGGACCGCTGGCTCGAGGTCAGCTCGATCTCCAACATGGAGGACTACCAGGCCCGGCGGATGAACCTGCGCTTTAGGGAAAAGGGCCAAAAGCCCGCCTTCGCCCACACCCTGAACGGCTCCGGCCTCGCCTTCCCCCGGGTGATCGCCGCCCTCTTGGAAAACCACCAGCAAGCGGACGGCACCGTCCGCCTGCCCGAGGCCCTCGCCCCCTACTTCGGGAAGGACCGCATCGGCTAAAAGAGCGGCACCCGGTGGGTGAGCGTCGTCCCCCGCCCCACCCAGAGGTAGCGCCAGCTCCGGGGGGCGAAGAGCGAGCGGCTCCCCTCGACCTCGGCGAGGAAGCGGGGCTCCTCGCCGAAGGCAAGGGCGTAGCGGCCGGGGGGAAGTCCGAGCCAGAGGCGGTAGCCGGGCCGCTCCTTGCGCAGAACCTCGAAGCGTACCCCAAGCCGCGGGCAGGCCTCGGGGCAGCGGGCCTCCCTCAGGTAGCCCTCCGGCGCCCGAAAGACGAGGACCGGCCGCGCCCCCTCGGGCAGGTCCACGAAAAAGCGCACCGGCCCCGGGGCGAACTCGGCGAGGGGCCGCCCCTCATAGAGCAGGACGAGGGGCCGGCGGGCGGTGCCAAGTAGCCGCACCTCCGCCACCGCGCCCACCGCGGGACGGCGGTCCACCGCGAGGGCAAAGGGGCGGTAGGCGAACTCCTGCACCGCGACGTAGCGGCCCGCTCGGGCTAAGACCGCAACCGCCATGCGATCGAACCCGGGGTCGAGGAGGTTTCTGCGGTGGCCGGGGCTTTTCAGCCAGCCCTCGACCGCCCGGCGGGCGAAGTCGGCGGGGACGTAGGGGCCGTCCAGCTCGTAAAGGTTCTCCGCCACCCGCGTCGCGTAGACCCCGGCCCGCCAGAGCCGCTCGGCGAGGCTCGGGCCGCCCGGGGCCTTGTGGCCGAAGTAGCCGCGGCGGAGCATGTCCTCGGCGTGGGCTCGGGCGGCGCGGTAGAGCCCGGGGTCGAAGGCGAGCGCCGGCACCCCGGCCCGGACCCGGGCGTCGTTGGCCTCCTCGAAGACCTCCCGCTCGAGCCCGCCCTGCCCGAAGGCCAGGGCCAGGAGGAGCAAGAGCGCGAGCGCCCGCGGCACCCTACCCCTCGCCCGGAACCAGCTCGAAGAAGACCCCCCGGTCGAAGGGCCGCTCCGCCAGGTACCCGGCGACGTCCTCCCGCCGCACCGCCTCCACCTTGCGGAGCACCTCGGAAAGCGGCTCGTAGCGGCCGGTGTAGGCGTAGGAGAGCCCTAGGTGGAAGAGCCGCTTCATCGGGGTCTCGCCGGCGAAGACGATCTGGGTCTTGGCCTTGGTCTTGGCCCGGGCGATCTCCTCCTCGGTGGGAGGCTCGCTCGCGAGCCGATCGAGCTCCTTTTCCAAGATCCCGGCGACCTCGGCGCGGTTCTCCGGACGGGTGGTGGCGTAGACGGCCAGGGTACCGAGCTCGTCGTGCTCCTCGTGGCCGGCGCCGGCCTGCTCCACCAGGCCCTTGTCCACCAACGCCCAGTGCAGCCGGCTGCTGCCGGCGTCCCCGAGGACGCTCGCGAGCACCGAGGCGACGTAGCGCCGCTCGTCGCGGGCGGAGAAGCCGGGGTAGAGGCCGACGAGGTAGGTCTGCCGGGCCCGGGGGTAGGGTTCGCGGAACCGGGCCGGCTCGGGCCGAAAGGGCGGATGGTCGCGCCCCGCCTCGCCCGGCCGCCAGTCCTCGGTGAGCCGCGCCGAGAGGTCTAAAACCCGCTCCCAGTCGAGCCGGCCGGCGAACGCGAGCACCATGTTGCCGGGCACGTAGCGGCGCGCGTGGTAGGCGGCCATCTGCTCCCGGGTCATCGCCCGGATGCTCTCGAGCGTCCCCAGCACCCGGTTCGCGAGCGGATGCCCCCGGAAGTAGCGCTCCCGCGCCCGCTCATAGGCGACGAAGTCGGGGCGATCCTCGTAGAGGGCGATCTCCTCGAGGATCACCTTCCGCTCCATCTCGAAGTCGGCCTCGCGGAGCGCGGGGCGCATCAGCTTCGTAAAAAGCGTAAGGAGCTCGGGAAGCAGCTCGGGGAGCACCGCTCCGTAGTAGACGGTGTTCTCCTCCGAGGTGAAGGCGTTGTACTGGGCGCCCAGCTCGTCGAAGGCGAGGTTCACCGCGTAGGCGTCCATCTCCTCGGGGCCCTTGAAGACCATGTGCTCGAGGAAGTGGCTGACCCCGGACTCCTCCTTTCGCTCGTCCCGGGCCCCGGTCCGGACGAAGTAGCCCATCGCCGCGCTCCGCGCCTCCGGGTTCACCTCGGCGATCACGGTTAGGCCGTTTTCGAGTTTTGCTTCGAAGAAGCAGATCACGCCGCACCCCCTTCCGGCCCGAGCACGCCCTCCCAGGGATCGGTGTAGGGGTGCTCGGCGAGGAAGGCGTTGAGCTCGTCCAGCGTCACCGCGTCCACCTGCGCCTCGATCTCCGCAAGGCTCCGCACCCGGCCGAGGAGGAAGAGGTCGCGCACCATGCCGCCAGCCCGGGCCTGGGCGCTCTCGGACTGCATCACGAGGGCGCTCTTGGTGCGGATCTTGGCCCGGCGAAGCTCCTCCTCGCTCACCCCGTCGCGCAGCCTCGCGATCTCGGCCTTCAAGACCTGCCGGGTCTCCTCCGCCCGCTCCGGCGTCGTCCCGGCGTAGGCGGCGAGCCAGCCGAAGCCTCGGAAGGCGCCGGGGCTCGCGTAGACGGCGTAGACCAGGCCGCGCTTTTCCCGCACCTCGGTAAAGAGGCGGCTCGCCATGCCCCCGGAGAGCACCTGGGCCGCGAGGCGGGCGGCGTAGAAGCGCTCGTCCTCGGGGGGCACGTCCCGGTAGTAAAGGCCGATCTGGACCTGGGCGGTCGCCTCGGTCCAGCGGGCGGCGTGGGGCGCGGTGGTCTCGGGGGCGGGCAGGGCGACCTCGGGGCCTCCCCAGCAACCGAGGGTCTTCTCCACCGCCTCCCGGACCTCCTCAAAGCGCACCCCGCCGGCCACCGCCAGGATCGCGCCCCTGGGGGTGTAGCGGCGGGCGAACTGGGCCCTGAGGTCCGCGGGGGTGATCCGGGCGAGGGTTTCCAGGCTCCCCTCCACGTTCCGGCCGTGGGGGCTTTGGAAGACCTCGCGGCGGAGGCGGACGAAGAGCTTCTTCGGGGGGTCGTCCTCCAGGGCCAAAAGTTCCTCCTCCACCGCCCGGCGGGCGGCGTCGAAGGTTTCGTCCTCGAGCCTCGGGGCCAAAAAGAGCAAGGAAAAGAGCTCGAGCGCCCGGGGCAAGACCTCGGGGAGGAGGGCGGCCGAGAAGGTGGTGTACTCGACCCCCGTCTGGCTCCCCCGCCGCACCCCGAGGTCGTCGAGGGCCTCGGCGAAGGCGCGGGCTTCGAGGCGCCCCGCCCCCTTCCAGAGCCAGTGCTCGAGCACCGCCGCCGAGCCGAGGAGCTCCTCGGGGTCGGTGGTCGCCCCCGCCGGCACCAGGAGCGCCATCGCCGCGCCCCGGTTCTCCGGCTGCTCCTCCACCGCGAGCACGAGCCCGTTTCTTAGGGTCTCGGTGGTGATCGTGGCCACGGGGGAAGTATATCGGTACGTGGTTTGGGGTGCGTGGTACGTAGTAAGAATCCTCACCACGCACCACGTACCACGCACCACGCACTACAATAGTTCTATGCAAAAAATCCTCATGCCCACCGACGGAAGCCCCTGCAGCGAGCAGGCGATCGAAAAGGGGCTCGAGTGCGCCGAAAAGCTCGGGGCCGAGGTCACCTTCCTTTACGTCCTGGAAAACCCCATGGCGGCGCTATGGGTGACGCCGGAGGCGGTGCCCTACGCCTTCGAGCTGGTCGAGGACCTGAAGAAGACGGCGAACGAGGCGCTCGCGCGGGCCAAGGCGATGGCCGAGGCCCGGGGGGTCAAGGCCGAGACCAAGCTCGTCGAGGACCAGAACCCGGTCCAGGCGATCGTCACCCTCGCCCCCGAGTACGACCTCGTCGTGATGGGCACCCACGGCCGCAGCGGCCTCGATCGCATCCTCCTAGGCTCGGTGACCGAGGGCGTGCTCCGGCGGGTGGAGACGCCGGTGTTGGTGGTGAGGTGTAAACAGAAGTAGTTCGTCGTGCGTCGTGCGTGGTGCGTGGTAAAAACTACGCACCACGTACCACGTACTACGTACCCAGCTCCCCTAGTACCCGAACCATTTCTACCGCCGCCATCACCGCGTCGGCGCCCTTGTTGCCGGCCTTGGTGCCGGCGCGCTCGGTGGCCTGCTCGATGGTGTCGGTGGTGAGGACGGCGTTCACGATCGGCGTGCCGGTGTCGAGCTGGGCCTTCATCAACCCCGCCGCCGACTGGCCGGCGACCACGTCGAAGTGGTAGGTGGCGCCCCGGATGACCGTGCCGATGGCCACCACCGCGTGGACGTCGGGCCGCTCGGCGAGCTTCTTGGCGGCGAGCGGGAGCTCGAGCGCCCCCGGGACCCAGACCACCACCAGGTCGGCCTCGTCGCCGCCCAGGCGCCGGTACATCTCGACCGCCCCGGCGAGGAGCTCCTTGGTGACGAACTCGTTGAACCGGCTCACCGCGATCCCGAGCCGGACCCCCTTCGCGTTCAGGTTGCCTTTGATCTCGAGCATGGCTACCTCCGTGCGTGGTGCGTAGTGCGTCGTGCGTAGCAAGTATCCAAGCACCAGGCACTACGTACCACGAACTCCGCACCCCCTAGTCCATCCAATGCCCCAGCTTCTCCTTCTTCGTCCGCAGGTAGTCGGCGTTGTGCTCGTTGTCGCCGGCCCGTAGCGGCACCCGCTCAACGATCTCGATGCCGTAGCCGGAGAGCGCCCGGATCTTCCGCGGGTTGTTGGTGAGCAGGCGGATCTTCCGCACCCCGAGGTCGTAGAGGATCTGGGCCCCGACCCCGTAGTCGCGGAGGTCGGGCGGGAAGCCGAGGGCGAGGTTCGCCTCCACGGTGTCGAGCCCGGTGTCCTGGAGGTGGTAGGCCTTGATCTTGTTGACGAGGCCGATCCCCCGCCCCTCCTGCCGCAGGTAGACGAGCACGCCGCGCCCCTCCTCGGCGATCTTCTGCATCGCCAGGTCCCGCTGGAAGCCGCAGTCGCAGCGGAGGCTGTGGAGGGCGTCGCCGGTCAGGCACTCGGAGTGCACCCGCACGAGGACCGGCTCCTCCCCCGAGAGGTCGCCCATGACCAAGGCAGCGTGCTCCTCCCCGGTGGTTTGGTCGCGGTAGCCGACGATCTTGAACTCGCCGAACTTGGTGGGGAGCCGGGCCTCGGCCTCGCGGGTCACGAAGCGGTCGCCCCGGTCGAGGCGGTAGCGGATCAGGTCGGCGATGGTGACGAGGGGCAGGCCGTGGCGCTCGGCGAAGCGCAAGAGCTCCGGAAGCCGCGCCATGCTCCCGTCCTCGTTCATGATCTCGATCAGCGCCCCGGCGGGGTAGAGCCCGGCGAGGCGGGCGAGGTCCACCGCCGCCTCGGTGTGCCCGGCCCGGCGGAGCACCCCGCCCCGCTTCGCGGTGAGGGGGAAGACGTGGCCCGGCCGGCGGAGATCGGCGGGCCCGGCCTCGGGGTCGGCGAGGAGCCGGATCGTCCGGGCTCGCTCAAAGGCGCTGATCCCGGTGGTGGCGTCGGCCGCGTCCACGCTCACGGTGAAGGCGGTGCCGTGGGGGTCGCGGTTTTCCCGCACCATGGGGGGCAGGTCGAGCTCGCGCGCCCGCTCCTCGGTGACGGCCACGCACAAAAGCCCACGGGCCTCTCTGAGGGCGAAGTTCACGAGCTCCGGCGTCGCGAACTGGGCGGGAAAGATCAGGTCGCCCTCGTTCTCGCGGTCCTCGTCGTCCACCACCACCACCGGCCTGCCCTCGCGGAACGCCTTCAGTGCCTCTTCGATCGTCGCAATCATCGCGCCTCCAAAAGCCGCTCGAGGTAGCGGGCGAGCAGGTCCACCTCGAGGTTCACCGGGTCGCCCACCTTGAGCTCGCCGAGCGTCGTCGCCTTTAGCGTGTGGGGAATGAGCGTCACCGAGAAGACCCGGCCCCGCACCGAGACCACCGTGAGGCTCACCCCGTCCACCGCGATCGAGCCCTTCTCGGCCACGTACTTCTCGAGCCCCGGGGGCAGCTCGACGAAGAGGTCGGTGGCCCCCGGGGCTCGAGAAGTACGTGGCCGAGAA
>JALVVO010000242.1 GCA_027023345.1 Thermaceae bacterium | reverse complement strand
CACCGGGGCCACGCCGGAATCGTCGGGGCCCGCCCCCCAAGCGGGCGCCCCCTTCGCCGCAGGGCCGGAGGCCGCCCGGCCGAGCGCCTTTCCGTCTTCCGGTGGGGCCCCTTCCGCCGCTTCCGACCCGGATTCGGCGCCGCCGGGGAGCCTTCGGCCCGCCCCATCGGACCCGGCCTCCTCGCCGGGCCGAGGACGGTCTTTCGCCGGCCCCGGGGCCGGGCGCGCGGCCTCGGGGCCGGCGCCCCCGGGCGTCTCCGCGCTCTTTTCCCCGGCTTCCTCCCCCGGGCGCGCCTCGGAGCGGGGGAGAGCCGAAGGGGAGGTGGCTTTTCCGGCCTCCTCGGGGGGTTCTTCGGGCGCCGGGGCGGCACCGCCGGCGGGACGGGGCCTTTCCGGCGCCGAAGCCGGTCGGGCGACCTCCTCCGGAGCCCCGGGGCCCGACGGTGCCCAAAGCCCGAGCGCCGCCCAAAGGACCAAGAGGGCGGCGAGCCCCAAAAGGGGGAAGCGGGGCGGTCGCACCCTTTGGGCCTGGGCCTCGGCCGCCCGGGCGAGCTCGGGGTAGAGGGGATCCCCGGGGTCGGCCTCGAGCCAGGCCCGGTAGGCGAGGCCCCATCGGTCCAGATACCGAAGCGCCCTTTCCTCCTCCCACCGGGCGGGGTAGAAAAGGGCGAGCAGGGGCAGGCCAAGCCAGGCGCGCGCGCCGCTTAGGAGAAAGAGCGCAGCGCCGAGCGAAAAAAGCAAAAACCCCAGCCCCACTCGCTTCCGCCAGGCCAGGCGGGCCGCGATCCGACGGTAGAGCGGAGGCGGGACCCGCAAGCTAGCGCGAAGCGTGGTAGCGCTCCATCGAGGCGCGGAGCTCCTCGAGCGCGGCGGCCCGGTCCTGGAACCCGGTCACCTTGACCCACTTCCCCTTCTTGGCCTCGAGGGCCTTGTAGGTCTCGAAGAAGTTCTTGATCTCCTCGAGGATGCCCTCGGGGACGTCGGCGAGGTCGCGGACGCGGTCCCAGCGGGGGTCCTCGGCGACCACCCCGATGATCTTGGAATCGGGGCCCTTCTCGTCCTCCATCTCGATGAGCGCCACCGGGCGCACCTCCACCAGGACCCCGGGAAGGAGCGGGAAAGTCGAGAGGATCACCCCGTCCAGGGGGTCGCCGTCCTCGGCCAGGGTCTGGGGGATGAAGCCGTAGTCGCCGGGGTAGACCTGGGACGAGGGCAGCACCCGGTCGAGCTTGATCATCCCGGTCTCCTCGTCGAACTCGTACTTGTTGGCGCTCCGGGCGGGCACCTCGATGACCATGTGGACCACTTCGGGCGCGTCCTTGCCGATGGGCAGGTCGTGGAGCTTCGCCATGGCACCCATCTTACCGAGCCTTGAAGCCCCGCGCCCCCCGTGCTAGCCTTGGGGCCCAAGGGGGGATATTTATGCAGAAGCTTGGGTTCGCACTCCTCGCGGCGGCGCTCCTCTCGTTCGGCTTCGCGGCCGGCGACACCCTGGTCATCGCCCAGGGCGTGGACGCCACCACCCTGGACCCGGTGAACCACCAGGAGACGCCCACCGGCAACGTCACCGCGAACATCTTCGACAACTTCTACCGGCGGCTCCCGGACGGCTCCTACGAGCCCTGGCTGGGCGAGGCCAAGGCCCTCGACAACCTCACCTGGGAGCTCACGATCAAGCCCGGGATCAAGTTCCATAACGGCGAAGAGCTCACCGCCGAAGTCCTGAAGTTCAACTTCGACCGCCTCCTCGACCCGAAAAAGCCCCTCAAGTACTCGACCTACTTCAAGCCCATCGAGCGGGTCGAGGTGACCGGGAAGTACACCCTCAAGGTCTATACCAAAAAGCCCTTCCCGCTCTTCTTGACCCGGCTCACCTACCTCTGGGTGGTGCCCAAAGCGTACATCGAGGAGAATGGCGCCGACTACTTCGCGAACCACCCGGTGGGTACCGGCCCCTACCGGTTCGTGAAGTGGGTCAAGGACCAGGAGATCGACCTGGTCGCGAACGATGCCTACTGGGCCGGCAAGCCCAAGGTGAAGCGGGTGGTCTTCCGGCCCATCCCCGAGGCCTCCTCCCGGGTCGCCGAGCTGATGACCGGGGGCGTGGACGTCATCACCAACCTCGCCCCCGAGGCGGTGCCCACGGTGAACGGCTCGGGCGTCGCCGAGGCCCGGAGCGTCCCCTCGATCCGGAACATCTTCATCGTCCTCGACGTCAAGGGCGAGGGGCCCTTGCACGATCCCAAGGTCCGGCTCGCCCTCAACTACGCCGTCGACAAGGAGGCCATCGTCAAGCACGTGCTCGGCGGCTTCGGGGTCCCGGTGGGCTGCCCCTTGAACCCCTACATCTTCGGCTACGACAAGGCGCTCTGCGAGCCCTTCCCCTACGACCCCGAGAAGGCGAAGAAGCTCCTCGCCGAGGCCGGCTACCCGAACGGCTTCACCTTCACCATGTCGGCGCCCTCGGGCCGCTACCTGAACGATCGCCAGGTGGCCGAGGCGGTGGTCGGCCAGCTCAAGAAGGTGGGGGTCAAGGTGGACCTCCGCATCAAGGAGTGGAGCACCTACGTCAAGCAGATCCTGAACCGCAAGCTCGACACCGACGCTTGGTTGATCGGCTGGGGCAACGCTCAGTTCGACGCCGACAACACCCTCTTCACCCTGCTCTACGGCGGCACCGTCGAGGGCGGCCCGCCCCAGTCGAAGTTCAGCTACTGGAAAGACCCCGAGTTCGATAAGTACGTGCTCGAGGCCCAGCAGATCGTGGACCAGAATAAGCGCAAGGAGCTCTACAGGAAGGCGCTCGAGCGCGTGCGGGCCGGCGCCCCCTGGATCTTCCTCCACCAGCAAAAGGACATCTACGGCGTAGCCAAGAGGGTGAAGTGGCAGCCGCGGCCCGACGAGCTGCTGTGGGCCTTCGACATGGAGATCGTGAAGTAGTCCGAAGTTGATCGCCTTCCTCGTTCGCAGACTCCTGCTGGTAGGGGTGGTCGCCTGGGGGGCGGCCACCCTGGCCTTCTTCCTGCTCTACCTCTCCGGCGACCCGGTGGACCTGCTCTTGCCGCTCGACGCTTCCCCCGAGGCCCGGGCCGAGCTCCGCCGAGCCTACGGCTTCGACGACCCCCTTTACGTGCAGTACGGCCGCTACCTCTGGAAGCTCCTCCACGGCGACTTCGGGGTGAGCCTCCGGAGCCAGGAGCCCGCGCTTGGCCTCGTGCTCGGGCGCATGCCGGCGACCCTCGAGCTCGCCGGCGCCGGCCTCCTTTTCGCCCTCCTCCTCGGCATCCCCGCCGGGGTGCTCGCGGCCCTAAAAAAGGGCACCCTGGCCGAGCTCTTGGTGATGACGCTCGCCCTCTTGGGCCAGTCCATCCCGGTCTACTTCCTCGGCCTCGTCCTCATCATGGTCTTCGGGCTTAAGCTCCACTGGCTTCCGATCTCGGGCTACGGCACGCTTCGCCACCTGGTCCTGCCCACGATCACCGTGGGCACCTTCGTCACCGCCTCGATCGCCCGGCTCACCCGAAACGGCGTGCTCCAGGAGCTAAGGAGCGACTACGTCCGCACCGCCCGGGCCAAGGGGCTCACCGAGCGGGTGGTGGTCTACAAGCACGCGCTCAGGAACGCGGCGATCCCGGTGGTGACGATCGTCGGCCTGCAGCTCGGGACCCTGCTCTCGGGAGCGGTGATCACCGAGACGATCTTCGCCTGGCCGGGGATGGGGCGGTTCGTGCTGCTCGCGGTGGAGCAGGGCGACTTCCCGGTGGTCCAGGCCTCGGTCATCGTCTTCGCGCTCCTGCTCGCGCTCGTCAACCTGGCCGTGGACCTCGCCTACCTCTGGCTCGATCCGAGGGTGCGCTATGCATAGACGGCTCCTCAAGAACCCGGCGGCGGTGGCGGGCATGCTCATCCTCCTCGCCTTCGTGCTGGCGGCGCTCCTCGCCCCCTACCTCGCCCCCGCCGACCCCACCGCCCAGGACCTCGCCGCCCGGCTCAAGCCCCCGGGCGCGGAGGGGCACCTCCTCGGCACCGACCGGCTGGGGCGGGACATCCTCTCGCGGCTGATCTACGGCGCCCGGCTCTCGCTCCTGGTCTCGGTGACCAGCGTCCTCATCGGCCTCGCCCTCGGCCTGCCCCTCGGGCTCGTCTCCGGCTACGCCGGCGGCCGGCTCGACGATTTCTTGATGCGGCTCGGGGACATCCAGCTCTCGCTGCCCTTCATCGTGCTGGTGATCGCGGTGATGGCGGCGCTGGGCCCGAGCCTTACGAACACCATCCTGGTGCTCGGGGTGACGAGCTGGGTGGTCTACGCCCGGGTGGTGCGGGGGAGCGTGCTCTCGCTCAAAGAGCAGGAGTTTGCCCTGGCGGCCCGGGCCATCGGCGCGAGCACGCCGCGGATCCTCCTCCGCCACCTGCTCCCGAGCGCGCTTCCCCCCCTGATCGTGGTCGCCACCTTGGAGCTCGCCCGGATCATCGTCTCCGAGGCCGCGCTCAGCTTCCTCGGCCTTTCCGGCGTGCCCCCCGAGATCCCGAGCTGGGGCCAGATGCTCGCCGACGGCCGCGAGGTCCTCTACTTCGGCGGCTGGTGGGTGGCCACCTTCCCCGGGGTGGCGATCAGCCTGGTGGTGCTCGGCATCAACCTCTTCGGCGACGCCCTCGCCGAGGTCCTGGACCCCCGGAGCCGCTAGAGCCGGGCCGCCCCAAGGAGCGCCCTCGCCCGCTCGGCGGGGGACTTATCCCGTCCGGACGCGAGCCCGATCCGCTCCTCGAAGGTGGGAAGCCGGCGGCGCCAGAAGACGCCCACCGGGATCCGGTCGCCGAAGGCCTCGGCCTTTTCCAAGAAGGCCCCCGGACCGGCGCGCTCGGGGTCGTAGCCCTCCTCGGCCAGGGGGCGGATCCGCTCGGCGAACCATTCCCTCGGGTGGAGGTCGTTGTAGGTGGGGCAGGGCTGGAGGATCTCGACGAGGGCGAGCCCCGGGTGGCGGATCGCCTCCGCGATCAGCCCGGCGAGGCCCTTCGTGTCGAAGGCGAACCCCCGGGCGATGAAGGTGAAGCCGGCGGCGTAGGCGAGGGTAAGGGGGTTGACCCGGGCCTGGACGTTGGGGCGGGCGAGGCCCTTGGGCTTGGCCCCGAGCTCGAGGGTCGGCGCCGCCTGGCCCTTGGTCATGCCGTAGACCTCGTTGTTGAAGAGGAGGTAGGTGAGGTCCACGTTGCGCCGCCCCGCGCCCACGAAGTGGCCGGCGCCGATGCCCATGCCGTCGCCGTCGCCGGCGATGGCGATCACGGTGAGCTCGGGCCGGGAGAGCTTGAGCCCCTGGGCCACCGGCAGCCCGCGGCCGTGCAGGGTGTGGAGGCCGTAGGCGTTCAGGTAGTGGACGGTCTTGGCCGAGCAACCGATCCCCGAGACCAGGGCGACCCGGTCGGGCGTAAGCCCAAGCTCGGCGAAGGCCCGGGTAAGGGCGGCGACGATGCCGTAGTTCCCGCACCCCGGGCACCAGTCCGGGTCGAGTCCTGCGCGAAACGCGGCGGGCTTCATCTAGACCCCCTCCGTAAGGACCACCCGGGGGCCGGCCTCGCCCCCGGCGAAGGCGCGGAAGGCCTCGGCGACCTCCTCGATCGTCATCGGCCGGCCGTTGTACTTGAGGATCCGGGTCTCGGGTCGGACCCCGGCCTCCATCGCGAGCAGGCGGGCAAGCTGGCCGGTGGCGTTTTGCTCGAGCACCGCCACTCGCTTGCCCATAAGCACCCGGCCGAGGTCGGGAAAGGGCGAAAGGAAGCGGAGGTGCAGGTAGCCGACCTCCGGCACCGCCTCCAGGGCCTCGAGCGCCGCCCCCTTCACCGACCCAAACCCCACCACCACCGCCGGGGCCTCGGGACGGTGGTAGGCGTACATCTCCTCGGGCGAGAGCTCGGCCGCGAGCGCCGCGAGCTTTCGCATGCGCTTTTCCATCATCGCGACCCGGAGCTCGGGGTCCTCGGTGATGTGCCCGTGCTCGTCGTGCTCGTCCGAGGTGATCCAGTACTGGCCCCCCGGGGCGCCCACCGGCAGGAAGGGCGAGACCCCGTCCTCGGCCCCGAGCCGAAAGCGGGGGAAGGCGGGCGCGGGCTCGGCCGAGCGCAGCTCGGCCGGCGGCAGCTCGGGGTCGAAGGGAGGGAGCGCCCTTTGCTCCTGGGCCAAGTGCTTGTCCGCGAGGTGGATCACCGGAAGCTGGTAGCGCCAGGCGAGGCGGAGGGCGAGGGCGGCGTCTTCGAACATCTCCTCCACGCTGCCCGAGGCCAGGACCACCTTGGGGAACTCGCCGTGGCCGGCGAAGAGGGCAAAGAGCAGGTCGCCCTGCTCGTGGCGGGTGGGCAGGCCAGTGCTGGGCCCCCCGCGCTGGTAGAGGGTGACGACCAGCGGGGCCTCGACCATGCCGGCGAACGAGAGCGCCTCCGGCATCAGGGAAAAGCCCGGCCCGCTGGTGGTGAGCGCGGCCGGGGTACCGGCGAGCGCGGCCCCAATCGCCATGTTGACGGCAGCGAGCTCATCCTCGACCTGCACCACCGTGACCCCGGACTCGGGGCCCGCCTCGAGGTAGAAGGGCTCGTCGGTGGCCGGGGTGATCGGGTAGTAGCTCATGAAGCCGAGCCCCGCCGCCACCTTGCCCATGGCCGAGGCCATCGAGCCGCTTACCCAGATCCGCTCGCCTTCCTCCTCGGCGGGCGGCGCTTCCCTTCTAGGCGCGAAGCGGGCGAAGGCGAGCTCGACGAGCCGTCGGTTTTCCTCGACGACCCGGGGCCTCCCCGCGAAGGCGGCCTCGAGGGCCCCGAGGAAGGGCTCGATCGCGAGCCCGAGCACCCGCGCGGCCACGGCCGAGAGCAGCATCCCCAACGCCCGGCGCCCCACCCCCGCCTCGGCGAGGAGCTCGCCCGCGGGCACCGGCAAGAGCTCGGCGCCGGGCGTTGGGGATGCTGCTC
>JALVVO010000241.1 GCA_027023345.1 Thermaceae bacterium | reverse complement strand
AGACGGTGGTGGCGGGACTTGGCAACATTTACGCCGACGAGGCGCTCTTTCGCGCCGGGGTGCGCCCCACCCGGCGGGGCCACCGGATCCGCCGGGCGGAGGCCGAGCGGCTGCACGGGGCGATCCCGCGGGTGCTCGAGGAGGCGATTCAAGCCGGCGGCTCGACCCTGAAGGACCAAAGCTACCGCCGGCCGGACGATCGGATCGGGTACTTTCAGCTAAAGCTTAACGTCTACGGCCGCGAGGGCGAGCCCTGCCCGGTCTGCGGCACCCCGATCCGGCGGACGGTGATCCAGGGGCGGAGCGCCTACTACTGCCCCCGCTGCCAGCGCTAGCGGCAGAGCCCCGCGCCGAAGGCGAAGACGCAGACCTCCTGCCCCCGGAGGTCCCGGGCCATTCCCCGGACCACGTCGGGGCCTAGCGCCCCACCCTGGGCGATGGCCATGCGCAGGAGCTTCGCTTGGAGCTGGTCGGCGGCCTCGAGGGTCCGGACCAGGCGGCTGAGGTCGTCGTAGTCGGCGAAGACGCGGGCAAGCCTTCGCTCTAGGTAGACGCTCTTCACCTCCTGGGCGAGCGCCATGCGGGCGAGGGCCTCCTTATCCTTGGGGAGGGCGATCGTGCCCAGGTAGGGGTTTCGCTTGGGAAAGCTCACACCGTAAGCGGCAAGGGCCTTTTTGACAGCCTCCACCTTGGCCCGCTCGCCGTCCAGGAAGTGGCGGTAGGGCTCGGCGGGGCCGAGGATCGCGAGCGCCTTGGCGTAGAGGGCGTAGCTCTGGTAGGCCCCGCCCGGAGCCACCAGGAGCTCGACCAGCCCCTCGCGGGCGGCGGTGGTGAGCGGGATGCCCTGGGCGAACGCGGGAAGGGCCAGGATCAGGAGGATCACGAGCCTTCGCATACCCCTACCCTAACCCAGGCCGCGTTGACGCGGGGGCGGGCGTTTCCTAAAATGGGGTCTGCTGCGCGGTGAGCGTAGCTCAGGTGGTTAGAGCACCGGTCTGTGGAACCGGGGGTCATGGGTTCAAGTCCCATCGCTCACCCCAAAAGCGCCGCCCTCCGGGGCGGCTACGAGCAGCCTAGCGGGCGGCCCGGCCGCGACCGGCGAGGATGGCGGAATTGGTAGACGCGCCAGACTTAGGATCTGGTGGGTTCATCCCGTGCGGGTTCAAGTCCCGCTCCTCGCACCAGAGGTCGGGCCGCCCCTTCCTTCCGAGGTGAACATGCCGGAGATCGTCGAACGAGAGGGTTGGCGGGTGCGCGTGCGCGGCGAGGTGCCCGCCGAGGAGGTCGAGGGGGCCTACCGGCTCCTCCTCTCCGAGTACAAAAAGCGCGTTCGGGTGCCGGGCTTTCGGCCCGGCCGGGTGCCCGACCGGGTGCTCGAGGCCCGGCTGGGGCGCGAGGCCCTTTTGCGCGAGGTGCGCGAGGAGCTGATCGAGCGCCACCTGCCCGAGGACCTGAAGGCGCTCGAGCTCGACCCCGTGGCGGTGCGCAAGGTCGAGGGCGAGCTCGAGCTGGGCAAGCCCTTCGTCTTCGAGGCCGAGATCGAGAACTACCCCGAGGTCGAGCTCCCCGACTGGCGCGGCTTCGAGCTGGGCGTGGAGGAGCCCGAGGTGGGCGAGGAGGCGGTGGAGGCCGCCCTCCAGGACCTGCGCCGCCGCTACGCCGAGGTCGAGGCCAAGGAGGGGCCGGCCGAGGCGAACGACCTGGTGATCGTAGTCACCGAGGAGGGGAGCGAGATCCCGGTGGAGCTCGAACGGGCCTACGACGAGGTGCGGGCGGCCCTCCTCGGCAAGCGGGCCGGCGATGAGGCCGAGCTCCCGCTCTTCTCCGACGGCGGCGAGCCCACCGGGCGGACGGCCAAGGTGAAGGTCAAGGAGGTCAAGGCAGTACGCCTCCCCGAGCTCGACGACGAGTTCGCCAAGACCCTGGGCTACGAGACCCTCGAGGAGGCCCGGGCGAAGATCAAGGAGGAGCTCCTCCGCCGGGCCCGGGCCCAGGCCGAGGAGGCGCGGAAGGAGGCGCTCCTCGAAAAGCTCGCTGAGGGGCTTAAGGCCGAGCTGCCCCCGGCCCTGGTCGAGGCCGAGGAGCGCGCCGTCTGGGGCGAGATCGCCGAGGACCTGGCGAAAAAGGGCGTGCCGCTCGAGGACTACCTGAAGAGCCTCGAGCCCGAGAAGTTCGAGGCGTTGAAGAACGAGGTGAAGAGGAGCGCCGAGCGGCGGGTGCGCCGGGGGCTCGCGCTGGAGAAGCTCGCCGAGGAGCTCGGGGTCGAGCTCGGGGAGGACGAGTGGAAGGCCCACCTCGAGGAGCTGGCCCGGGCCTACGGGATGAAGCCCGCCGACTTCGAGCGGGCGCTGGGCGAGGACGGGCTCCGCCGGCTCTACCGGCGTCGGCTGCACGATAAGGCCCTTTCCCAGGCGGTCGCTGCCCTGGCCGCCTGATGCCCCGCTTTGGCGGGGCCTAGAATAGGAGTTGGCATGGTGGTGCCCTACGTCATCGAGCAGACGAGCCGCGGCGAGCGGGTCTACGACATCTACTCGCGGCTTTTGAAGGACCGCATCATCTTCCTGGGCACGCCGATCGACGCCCAGGTGGCGAACACCGTCGTGGCTCAGATGCTCTTCCTCGAGGCCCAGAACCCCAAGGCCGAGATCAAGCTCTACATCAACTCCCCGGGCGGGGAGATCGACGCGGGGCTCGCCATTTACGACACCATGCAGTACGTGAAGGCGCCGGTCTCGACCATCGTGGTGGGGCTCGCCGCCAGCATGGCGGCGGTGATCCTGGCCGCCGGCGAGCCCGGCCGGCGCTTCGCCCTGCCCCACTCCCGGGTGATGATCCACCAGCCCTGGGGCGGGGCCCAGGGCCAGGCCGCCGACATCGCCATCCGGGCGGAGCAGATCCTGAAGATGCGGGACACCCTGAACCGCATCCTGGCCGAGCACACCGGCCAGCCCCTCGAGCGGGTGGCCCGGGACACCGACCGCGACTTCTGGCTCGACGCCGAGGAGGCCCGGGACTACGGCCTGGTGGACCGGGTGGTGAAACGTGGCGAAGCGGACTAGGGCGACCTGCAGCTTCTGCGGCCGGGGCTACCCCGAGGTCAGCCGCCTCTTCGAGGCCCCGATCGGCGAGGTCTACATCTGCGCCGACTGCGTCGAGCGGGCCCACGAGCTCCTCGCCGAGACCCGGGAGCGCCCCGCCTACGCCGGTCCCGAGCGCCTGCCCCCGCCGGCCGAGATCAAGGCCTTCCTCGATCAGTACGTGATCGGCCAGGAGGCCGCCAAGAAGGTCCTCTCGGTGGCGGTCTACAACCACTACAAGCGGCTCCGCCACCGGGCGGAGGCGGGCGAGGTCGAGATTCAGAAGTCGAACATCCTCCTGATCGGCCCCACCGGTACCGGCAAGACGCTGCTCGCCGAGACGCTCGCCCGGTTCCTCGAGGTCCCCTTCGCCATCGCCGACGCCACCACCCTGACCGAGGCCGGCTACGTCGGCGAGGACGTGGAGAACGTGGTGCTGAGGCTCTTGCAGGCCGCGGGCATGGACGTCGAGGCCGCCGAGCGCGGGATCATCTACATCGACGAGATCGACAAGATCGCCCGCAAGTCGGAGGGGCCCTCGATCACCCGGGACGTCTCCGGCGAGGGGGTGCAGCAGGCCCTCCTCAAGATCATTGAGGGGACGGTGGCCCACGTCCCGCCCCAGGGCGGGCGGAAGCACCCGCACCAGGAGCTGGTGCCGGTGAACACCAAGAACATCCTCTTCATCCTGGGCGGGGCCTTCGAGGGGCTGGACGCGATCGTCAAGGCCCGCACCGACCAGAGCCCCATCGGCTTCGCCGCCGGGGAGAAGGGCAAGGAGCGGCCCGAGGTAATCCCCGAGGACCTGGTCAAGTTCGGGCTGATCCCCGAGTTCGTCGGCCGGGTGCCGGTGATCGTCGAGCTCGAGCCCCTGGACGAGGACGCGTTGGTCCGGATCCTCACCGAGCCGAAGAACGCCCTCGTCAAGCAGTACCAGGCGCTCTTCGAGATGGAGGGGGTGGAGCTCCGCTTCACCTCGGCGGCGCTTCGCGAGATCGCCCGGCGGGCGGTGGAGCGGGGCACCGGGGCCCGGGGCCTCCGGGCGGTGATCGAGCGCAGCATGTACGAGCTGATGTACGCCCTCCCCGGTCGCCGGGTGCGGCGCATCGTCTTTGACCGGCGGCACCTCGACGACCCTCTCTCGGCCCTCGAGGAGGCCGAGCTCCGGCAGGCGAGTTAGGTATCAGGATGCGTATCTTTCAGCGCGAACCCAAGTTGCCCCTCCTTCCGCTTCGGAACCTGGTGCTCTTCCCCGGGGCCGAGGCCTGGATCGACGTCGGCCGGCCCGCTTCCAAGCGGGCGGTGGAGGCCGCCCTCGCCGAGGGCAAGCGCCTCTTCCTCGCCACCCAGCAAGACCCCGGGGTGGACCGCCCCGGCCTCGCCGACTTCTACCCGATGGGGCTGGTGGCCGAGATCCGCCGGGTGAGCCGGGTCGCCGACGGGACCCTGCGCATCCTCGCCCGGGGGCTCGAGCGCGGCCGCCTCCTCGACCTGGAGGAGGGCGAGGCGACGCTGGCCCGGTACAGGCCCGTCCCCGAGCCCCGGGTGCGAGACCCGGAGGCGGTCCGGGCCCTCACCGAGCGGGTGCGCGAGGCCTTCGAGCGCTACCTGGCGGGGCACAAGAACCTGCGGCTCGACCGCGACCAGCAGCGGGAGGTCCTGGCCGAGCCCGACCCCGCCCGCCTCGCCGACCGGGTAGCGGCGATCGCCACCTGGAGCCCGGAGGAGAAGGCCGCCATCCTCGCCGAGGAGGCGCTCGAGCCCAGGCTCGAGCGGGTGCTCGCCCTCCTGCTCCGCGACCTCGAGCGCTTCGAACTCGACCGCAAGATCGCCGCCCGGGTCAAGGAGCAGATGGACAAGAACCAGCGCGAGTACTACCTCCGCGAGCAGATGCGGGCGATCCAAAAGGAGCTCGGGGGCGGCGAGGACCACCTCACCGAGGTCGAGGAGCTCAGGGAGCGGATCCAGAAGAAGGGCTTCCCCAAGGAGGTCGAGGAAAAGGCCCTGAAGGAGCTCGCCCGCTACGAGCGGCTCCAGCCCGGCAGCCCCGAGGCCGGGGTGGTGCGCACCTACCTCGACTGGCTTTTGGACCTCCCCTGGAGCGAGCGGAGCGAGGACGTCTTCGACCTCGAGCGCACCCGCGAAAAGCTCGATGCCGACCACTACGCCCTAGAAGAGGTCAAGGAGCGGATCCTCGAGTTCCTGGCGGCCAAGAAGCTCGGCGGGGAGGAGGGCGCGAAGGGCCCGATCCTCTGCCTGGTGGGGCCGCCCGGGGTGGGGAAGACCTCGCTGGGCCGGTCCATCGCCGAGAGCATGCAGCGCCGCTTCGTGCGCGTCTCCCTGGGGGGCGTCCGCGACGAGGCCGAGATCCGCGGCCACCGGCGGACCTACGTGGGGGCGCTCCCGGGCAAGATCATCCAGGGGATGAAGAAGGCGGGGACGGTGAACCCGGTCTTCCTCCTCGACGAGGTGGACAAGATCGGGGCCGACTGGCGGGGGGACCCGGCGGCGGCCCTCCTCGAGGTCCTCGACCCGGAGCAGAACAAGGCCTTCCAGGACCACTACCTCGAGGTCCCCTACGACCTCTCCCAGGTCTTCTTCATCGCCACCGCCAACACCACGAGCACGATCCCGAGGCCCCTTCTGGACCGCATGGAGGTGGTGGAGATCCCGGGCTACACGCCCCTGGAGAAGCGGGAGATCGCCCGGCGCCACCTCTGGCCCAAGGTGGCCCGGCGGGCGGGGGTCCTCGACAAGGTCGAGGTGAGCGAGGAGGCCCTCGCCCGGATCATCGCCGAGTACACCGAGGAGGCCGGGGTGCGGGGGCTCGAGCGCGAGCTCGCCAAGCTCGCCCGGCGCCTGGCCAAGGCCTACCTCGAGGTCCCCTGGGAGGGGGTCCGTCGGGTCGAGGCGGGGGAGCTCGAGGACCTGCTCGGCGTCCCCCGGTACCGCCCCGAGCGGGCCGAGAAGGAGCCGCTCCTCGGCGCCGCCCAGGGGCTCGCCTGGACCCCGGTGGGAGGCGCGCTCCTCGTCGTCGAGGTGCTGGCGGTGCCGGGCAAGGGCAAGCTTAGCCTCACCGGGTCTTTGGGTGAGGTGATGAAGGAGTCGGCCCAGGCCGCGCTCACCTTCCTCCGGGCCCACGCCGAGCGCTTCGGCCTCGCCGCCGACTTCCACGAGAAGTGGGACCTCCACGTTCACGTCCCCGAGGGGGCGGTGAAAAAGGACGGCCCCTCGGCCGGGGTGACGATCGCCACCGCCATCGCGAGCGCCCTCTCCGGCCGGCCGGTGCGGGCGGACCTGGCCATGACCGGCGAGATCACGCTGAGGGGCCGGGTCCTCCCGGTGGGCGGGATCAAGGAGAAGCTCCTCGCCGCCTACACCGCCGGGATCCACGAGGTGCTCCTGCCCCGGGAGAACGAAAAGGACCTCGCCGAGGTCCCGGCCGAGGTCAAGGAGGGGCTCAAGGTACGCTTCGTCGAGCGGGTGGAGGAGGTTCTGGAAACGGCGCTCCTTCCGCCGCCTCCGGCGGCCGAGGCCGGCCGTGAGCGGCCCTCGGGCTGGGCGGGGGCGAGCTAGAGCACCCCCAGGAGCCGGCGGGCGAAGAGCGGCGCGAAGAGAAGCGCGGTGGAGCCAAAGCCCGAGAAGTAGAGCCCGAACGGGGCCTCGCCGAAGGGCGGGCTCCGGCGGTGGCGGACGCCGCTAAAGACCCCGAGCGGCGTCGGCGGGCGGCCCGCGAGGCGGGCCGCCTTTTGGAGGAGCTCCTCGAGCTCACCCGCGGTGGGAACGGGCTCGGCGAAACGCTCGAGGGGGCGGTAGGTCCCGCCCACCACCCCGCCGGCGTGGAAGACCTCCCGGATGCCGCCGTCGCCGGGTTCGGCGACGAGGAGGAG
>JALVVO010000240.1 GCA_027023345.1 Thermaceae bacterium | reverse complement strand
CCCCGAGGGGCTTGGAGCGGTGCTCGCGATCGAAGCCGCGCTTCGGGAAGCCGGGTTAGACCCCGAGGCCGTGGGCTACGTGAACGCCCACGGCACCAGCACCCCCTACAACGACCGGGTCGAGGTGATCGCGCTCAAGAAGGTCTTCGGCGACCACGCGAAGAAGCTCGCGGTCTCCTCCACCAAGTCCATGACCGGCCACCTCCTGGGCGCGGCCGGCGCGGTAGAGGCGATCGCCACCGCCCAGGCCCTGGCCTCGGGGGTGCTCCCGCCCACCATCAACTACGACGACCCCGACCCCGAGCTCGACCTCGACTTCGTCCCCAACGAACCCCGCGAGGCCCAGGTGGAGTACGCCCTCTCGAACTCCTTCGCCTTCGGCGGGCAGAACGCCGTGCTTCTCTTGAAGCGGTTTTCCGGCTAGCCCGCCGGGTGTATACTCGAAAGCCGCTAGAACGGGGCCCCCTAGGGGCCCGTTTTGAAGGGGGTAGGGAGTGAAGCTAGTCACCTCGGAATCGGTCACCGAAGGACACCCGGACAAGCTCGCCGACCGGATCTCCGACGCGATCCTCGACGCCATGCTGGCCCAGGACCCCGCCGCCCGGGTCGCCGCCGAGACCCTGGTGACGACCGGGCTCGTCTTCGTCGCCGGCGAGATCACCACCAAGGGGTACGTGGACATCCCGGGGCTCGTGCGCAAGACGGTCAAGGACGTCGGCTACACCCGGGCGAAGTACGGCTTCGACGGCGACACCTGCGCGGTGCTCACCGCCATCGACGAGCAGAGCCCGGACATCGCCGGCGGGGTGAACCTCGCCTACGAGGTCCGGGTGGAAAAATCCACCGACCCCAAGGACCGCCTGGGCGCCGGCGACCAGGGCCTGATGTACGGCTACGCCACCACCGAGACCGAAGAGCTGATGCCGCTCCCCATCACCTTGGCCCACCGGCTCACCATGCGGCTCGCCGAGGCCCGCAAGACCAAGGAGATCCCCTACCTCCGGCCCGACGGCAAGTCCCAGGTCACCGTGGTCTACGAGGGGGACCGGCCGGTCTACGTCAAGACCGTGGTCGTCTCCACCCAGCACTCGCCCGAGGTGGACCTCGACACGATCCGCGAGGACGTGATCGAGAAGGTGGTGAAGCGCGCCATCCCCGAGGAGCTCCTCCGCCCGGAGACCGAGTACCTGATCAACCCCTCGGGCAAGTTCGTCCTCGGCGGCCCCCACGCCGACACCGGCCTCACCGGCCGCAAGATCATCGTGGACACCTACGGCGGGGTGGTGCCCCACGGCGGCGGGGCCTTCTCCGGCAAGGACCCCACCAAGGTGGACCGCTCGGCCAGCTACTACGCCCGCTACATGGCCAAGAACATGGTGGCCGCCGACCTCGCCGAGCGCGTCCTGGTGGAGCTCGCCTACGCCATCGGCAAGGCGAGGCCGGTCTCGATCCGGGTCGAGTCCTTCGGCACCGGAAAGTTGCCCGACGAAAAGCTCACCGCCCTCGCCCGCGAGGTCTTCGACCCCCGGCCGGCGGCGATCATCGAGGAGCTCGACCTCCTCCGGCCCATCTACACCCCAACCTCGGCCTACGGCCACTTCGGCCGCGCAGGCTTTCCCTGGGAGGAGACCCCGAGGGTCGAGGAGCTCCGGGCCAAGGCCGGGCTCTAGGCGTCCACCTCGACCCGCCCCTTCCCGGCCGCCTTGGCCCGGTACATCGCCCGGTCGGCCCGGGCGATCAGCGCGACCGGCGACTCCCCCGCGCGGAGCTCGGCGACGCCCAGGCTGGCCGATACCCTAAGCCCCTCCGGGCGGAGCGCCATGAGGCGCTGGCCGAGGCGCTCGGCGATCTGGGCGGCCCGCTTCCCGTCGGTCGAGGGCAAGAGGATCAGGAACTCCTCGCCCCCCCAGCGCCCTAGCCAGTCGTGCTCCCGGAGCATCCCCCGGATGGCCTGGGCCAGGCTCCGGAGCACCCGGTCCCCCGCCCAGTGGCCGAGGGTGTCGTTGATCCGCTTGAAGTTGTCGAGGTCGAGGAGGATCACCGAGAGGGGCCGGCCCGCCCGCTCGGCCTCCCGGATCATGCGCTCGAGCACAAACTGGGTGTAGCGGCGGTTGGGCAGGCGGGTCAGGTAGTCAACGGTGGCCTCGCTACGGGCGGTGCTGTACCAGAAGCTGGAGAGCGCGATCAGGAAGCCGACCCCCAGCGTGGCCAGGCCGGCCGCGTGGTACTGCAGCCAGATGTTCGAGATCGGCGAGGCCTCGACGAGCAGGTAGACGAGGCTGGTCAGCACCCCGAGCCCCCAGAGCAGGAGGCCGATCCGCCAGGCGTGCTTCGTGGGAAAGAGGAGGAACGCCCCCAGGTAGAGGAGCGGCGCCCAGTAGCTGACCTCGCTGAAGCGCCCGCTTTGGGGGAAGAAGAAAAAGTGCTGGTAGACGAAGGAGAGCAAGACATACAGGGCGAAGATCCAAAAGAGCCCCTGCCCCACCGGCAGCGTATAGCGCTCGTCCCGGAGCAGGAGGACGAAGCCCGCCAAAAACCCGAGCCCGAGCAGGGGAAGGAGCGCGGCGTCCACCGGGCTCACCACCCGGCCGTGGAGCCGGAGGTCGAGGGCCAGGGCAAGGAGCACCGCTAGGAAACCCAGCGGGTAGGTAAGGAGCATGACCCGGCGAAAGTAGGCCCTCCGGAGGTCCTCGACCGCCTCCGGGGAGCCAAAGAGAATGGTCTCCAGCTCGTGCTTTTCGGAAGGCATGCGCGACCTTTGAACTAGAGCCTACCAGAAAAAGCCGGGCCGGCCCGAGGGCCGGCCCGGACTCGGCACCCCCGCTCAGTACTGCTTGATCGACTGCACCAGCTTCGTCACCACGTCCTTGGCGTCGCCGAAGAGCATGCGGGTGTTCGGCATGTAGAAGAGCTCGTTCTCGATCCCGGCAAAGCCCTTGCCCCGGCCGCGCTTGATCACGATCACGTTCTTGGCCTTGTCCACGTCGAGGATGGGCATGCCGTAAAGCGGGCTGCCCTCGCGGCGGGCGGCGGGGTTCACCACGTCGTTCGCGCCGATCACCAAGGCGACGTCGGCGGTCTCGAACTCGGGGTTGATGTCGTCGAGGTCGAAGAGCTTGTCGTAGGGGACCCCTGCCTCGGCGAGCAGCACGTTCATGTGGCCGGGCATGCGGCCGGCCACCGGGTGGATGGCGAACTTGACCTCGACCCCGCGCTTCTCCAGCTCGTCCATGAGCTCCTTGATCTTGTGCTGGGCCTGGGCCACCGCCATCCCGTAGCCGGGCACGATGATGACCTTGCTGGCGTAGGCCATGAGGGCGGCGGCGTCCTCGAGCCCGATCTCCTTCATCTCGCCCTCGATCTCGCTCTCCTGCTCCACCGCCCCGAAGGCGCCGAAGAGCACGTTCGCGAGCGAGCGGTTCATCGCCTTGGCCATGAGCTGGGTGAGCAGGGTACCGGCGGCGCCCACCACCGTGCCCGCCACCATCAGCGCCGGCTGGCTGAGGGCGATCCCCTCAAAGCCCACCGCGAGGCCGGTGAAGGCGTTGTAGAGGCTGATCACCACCGGCATGTCGGCGCCGCCGATGGGGAGGGTCATGAGCACGCCGAAGACCAGCGCCAAGAGGAAGAAGAGGACGATCAGCGAGACCACCGGCTTGAAGACGAGCACAATGCCGATGACCACGGTCACCGCCAGCCAGACCAGGTTAAAGACCTGCTGGCCGGGGAAGGTGATGGGCCGCTCCTTCATCAGGCGCTGGAGCTTGGCGAAGGCGATGAGCGAGCCGGAGAAGCTCACCGCGCCGATCAGCCCGCCGAGCACCGCGAGGGCGGCGAAGGCGGGGGTGAGCTCGCCCTTCAAAAGCTCGACCGCGGCGATGGTGCCGGCGGCGCCGCCGCCCATGCCGTTGTAGATCGCCACCATCTGGGGCATGTCGGTCATGGCGACGACCTTGGCCGCCCACCAGGCGACGGCGCTGCCCACCACCAGGGCCACCACCATCAGGCCGAGGTTGTGCATCCCGGGCCAGAGGAAGGTGGCGAGCACCGCCACCGCCATGGCGACGCCGGCGTAGACCACGCCCTGGCGGGCGGTCTTGGGGTGGCTCATCTGCTTGAGGGCGTAGATGAACGCGACCGCGGTCAGGAAGTAGATCGCTTGGATGAACCAGGTCATGCCTGGCCCCCCTTCTTCTTCTCAAACATCTCGAGCATCCGCTCGGTGACGGCGTAGCCGCCGGCGGCGTTGGCCGCCCCGAGGAGCACGCCGAAGAAGCCGATCGCCTGCTCAAGCGGCGTCTCCGCGTGGCCCAGGGCGAACATCGCCCCCACCACCACCACGCCGTGGATGAAGTTGGAGCCGGACATCAGGGGCGTGTGCAGGATCACCGGCACCCGGCTGATCACCTCGTACCCGGTGAAGGCCGCCAGCATGAAGATGTAGAGGGTGGTCCAGAAACCCAGCTCGATCATGCCTCGCCTCCCAAAAGGAGCGCCCGGGTGGGCTCGTGCTTGACCTCGCCGTCCCAGACGAGCACGCTTTTCGCCAGGATCTCGTCGTCCCAGTCGGGGGAGAGCTCCTTCCCCTCCTTGGCCAGGAGGGAAACGAAGTTGTAAAGGTTGCGAGCGTACATCTCGGAGGCGTGCACGGGGAGCTCCGAGGGCAGGTTCACCGGCCCGTAGATCGTCACACCCCGGTGCACCACCTTCTCCCCCGCCTGGGTGAGCTCGCAGTTGCCGCCCGACTCCGCCGCCAGGTCCACGATGACCGAGCCCGGCTTCATCCGCTCGACCATCTCCCGGGTGACGATCCGGGGCGCGGGCTTGCCCGGCACCTGGGCGGTGGTGATCACCACGTCGGCGCGGGCGATGGCGTCGGCGACCATCTGCTTCTCCTTCTCCTTTTCCTCGGGGGTGAGCTCGCGGGCGTAGCCGCCCTCGGCCTCGGCGTCGATGTCGAGCTCCAAGAAGCGCGCCCCCAGGCTCCGCACCTGCTCGCCGGCCGCCCGGCGCACGTCGAAGGCCTCGACGATCGCGCCGAGGCGCTTCGCGGTGGCGATCGCCTGCAGGCCGGCGACGCCGGCGCCGATCACGAAGACGAGCGCAGGCCGGATGGTGCCGGCGGCGTAGGTGAGCATAGGGAAGAACTTGGGGGCGAGGTCGGCGGCCAGCACGCCCGCCTTGTACCCGGCCACCGAGGCCTGGCTACTTAGTACGTCCATCGCCTGGGCCCGGGTGATGCGGGGAATGAGCTCGAGCGCGAACGCGTTCACCTTGCGCTCGACGAGCCGCCGCACCCGCTCGGGGTAGCGGTGGGGCTGCATGAAGCCGACCACCACCGCCCCCTCCTTCATTAAATCCACTTCCTCCTCGCTCGGGGGCTGGATCTTGAGGACCAGATCGGCCTCCGGGTAGAGGGCCTCCTTGCCCTCGACCAGCTTGGCCCCGGCCGCCTCGTACGCGGCGTCCGGGTAGAAGGCCCCCTCCCCCGCGCCCTTCTCCACCCAGACCTCGTAGCCCTGCTTCGCCATGCGGGCCACGACGTCGGGGACGAGCGCGACCCTGCGCTCGCCGGGCACGGTCTCCTTGGGCACCGCCACGCGTATCGCCATTGCTATCCCCTCCTAAAGCACCAGGGGGGATTATACCGGCGGGCTTTGGGGGTACATTGTCCTGGATGGAAGTCCCCAAGTTCCTGACCCAGCGCGCGAGCGTACGGGCCTACCGGCCCGAGCCGATCCCTGAGGAGGACGTGGCCGCGATGCTGGCCGCCGCCCAGCAGGCCCCCACCGACGCGGGCGCCCAGCTCTACTCGATCCTCCGCGTCCGGGACCCCGAGCTCCGCGCCCGGCTCGCCGAGCTCTCGGGCGGCCAGCGGCACGTCCTCGAGGCCGCCGAGTTCTTTATCCCCCTCGCCGACGTCTACAGGCTCAAAAGGCTCCTCGCCCACCGCGGCGAATCCCTCGGGAACTTTCCCCGGACCGCGCTCCACTTCGCCCTCCTCGACGCCGCCCTCGCCGGCGCCCACCTGGCGGTGGCCGCCGAGGCCATGGGCTACGGCATCTGCTGGATCGGGGGGCTCTTGAACCGGGTGGACGAGGTGGCCAGGCTCCTCGAGCTCCCCGAGGGCGTCCTCCCCATCTCCGGGCTCACCGTGGGCGTCCCCGCCGAGCGGCCCGGGCCCCGCCCCCGCCTGCCTCGAGCAACGGTCGTCCACACCGACCACTACCGCCGCTACGCCGAGGAGGAGCTCGAGGAGGCCTACCGCGCCATGGCGCCGATCACGAGAAGCGGCGACTGGCTCAAAGTGCTGAAGCGCTACTTCGCCAAGGGCGGCACGATGGAGGCCCGGGACGCGGTCTACGGCCTGGCCAAGGCGCTCGCCGGCTTTTCCGACGACCTCCCCGCTCCCGCCGCCCGCGCCCTCCACCTCCGCGGCCTCGACGCCGGGAGCCTCGCCGAGGCGATCGCCTGGCTCCTCGAGCACGAGTGGCGGGGGGTGCTCTTTTCCGAGGGGACCTTTGGCGAGAGCGAGGTCTGGATCGAGCAGGAAACCGAGGCCCACCGCGGCGAGGGCAAGACCCCCGGTGAGGCGCTCGCCCGCGCGGTGGAGGCCGCCTACCCAAGCGAGGGCTAGACCGCTACCCTTCCCCTTCCACCCGAAGCCGGCAACCCGCGACCCGTTCGTAGACGAAGAAAGCCAGGGGCACGCCCAACCCGGCGGCCAAGGGGCCCACAAGGTGCCGCGCCCCGGGGGCAAGGCCGGATAGCCCGCCGACCAACGCCGCCGCCGCCCCCGCCACAAGGAGCAACGCGCCCCCGGCGAGCCAAACGCCGGCGAGAAGGCCTTTGCAAACGACCCGCACCCCCTCGGGCAGGGCTACCCCGCTTTGCCAAGCGTGGGCGAGGGCTTCCCGCAAGCGGGGCTCCTTGCGCCAATCCGGCACCCCAAGATCCGGACGCCGCTCGGCGAGCGCCCGCCAAACCCGGTCCCAGCTCGCGGGGTAAGCGGAAAGCCAAAGGCGGCGTCCGTCCTTCAGCCAAAGCCAAAGCCCGGGCTCGCCCCCCGGGTAAAAGAAGCTCGGCCGAACCGCAAACCGGGCCCCTAAGACGGCCTCCAGCGGCACCGCATCCCAGCCCACGATCAGGCAGTCCCCGCAAAAGGCGTAGCAGGGGGCGCGGGCCCGGTTTTTCAAGCCCAAAAGCGCAAACCCGCCCATCGCGAGAGCCACGAACCCGCCGAACGGGTCGCGCCCGTACACGAACAGGCCAAGGCCTAGCAGGGATACAAGGAAAAAGAACAGGATCCCCAAACCCCAGACCAAGTGCTGGCGAGAGCTGTAGCAAGCCCGCGCGAGGACCCGGTCCATACCCTCTATTCTAGGGCGATTCCGGACCAATGACCCCTTCCGCCTCAAGAAGCCGAAGCTCGGCCTCGGGGTAACCGAGCACCCCCGCCAGCACCTCGCGGGTGTGCTGGCCGAGGAGGGGCGGGGGACCGGCGGGAGCGGCGGGGGTGCGGGAGAAGTGCTGGAGGGCGTTCGCCACCGTTTTCAAGGCCCCGATCGTCGGGTGCTCGAGCTCCCAAACCGCCCCCCGGGCCTCGGCCTGGGGGTCGGAGAAGGCCTCCTTGAGGTCGTTCACCGGGGTCGCCGGCACCCCGACCTCCTTGAAAAGCCGGAGCCAGGCGTCCCGGGGGCGCGTGCGGAAGACCTCCTCGAGGAGGGGAACGAGCGCGCCGCGGTTTTGCACCCGGAGGGCGTTCGTGCGAAACCGGGGGTCGTGGGCGAGCTCCGGCTTCCCGATCGCCCGGGCCATGCGGGCAAACTGCTCGTCGTTCCCCACCGCCAAGATGAACCAGCCGTCCCCGGCCTCGAAGGCCTGGTAGGGCACGATCTGGGGGTGGGCGTTCCCCAGGCGCTTCGGGGGCACGCCGGTCACCAGGTAGCTCTGGGCCTGGTTGACGAGGCTCATGAGGCCCACCTCGAAGAGCGAGAGGTCGAGGTACTGGCCCATCCCGCTTCGCTCCCGCTCCCAAAGGGCGGCGAGGATCCCCGTCGCCGCCGCCCAACCGGTGAGGACGTCGATGAGCGCTACCCCCACCTTCATCGGCGGGCCGTCGGGCTCGCCGGTGATGCTCATCAGCCCGGTGATCCCCTGGAGGGCGGCGTCGTAGCCGGGCTCTTTCGCGCGGGGACCGGTCTGGCCGAAGCCGGTGATCGAGACGTAGACGATCCTCGGGTTCCGCGCGCGGACGCTTTCGTAGTCGAGCCCGTACTTCTTAAGTCCGCCCGCCTTGAAGTTCTCGACCAGGACGTCGGCCCTTTTTGCGAGCTCGAGCACGATCTCCGCCCCCCGGGGGTCCTTCAGGTTGACGGCGAGGCTCTTCTTTCCCCGGTTCGCCGAGAGGTAGTAGGCGCTCTCGCCCCTGACGAAGGGCGGCCCCCAGCGGCGGGTGTCGTCGCCCCGGGGGCTTTCCACCTTCCAGACCTCGGCGCCAAGGTCGGCGAGCACCTGGGTGGCGAAGGGGCCGGCGAGGATGCGCGAGAGATCCAGCACTCTTAGGCCGGCGAGGGGTCCCATACCCCGATGCTAAAAGGGCAGGTCGCGGCCCAAAAGGTAGCGAAGTCCCGGCGCGATCCCCTGTCGCCAGGTCACCCAGTTGTGGCCCGAGGGCCGCTCCCGGTAGCCGTGGACGACGCCGAGATCCGAAAGCCTTGCGGCGAGCCGCCGGGCGGGGGCGAGGAGCCACTCGAGCACCCCCACCTCGAGGTAGACCCGCCCCCCGTGGGGCACGAGCCGGTCGAGCAGCCACTCGGGCTCGGCATAGGCGTCCCTCCCCCCCGGCACCGCCTTGGTGGCCGGCGAGTGGGCCATGGCGAAGGCCGCCTCGGGAAACTCGTTCCAGAGCCAGAGCGCGGCGAGCCCCCCGAGCGAGGCCCCCCAAAACCCCGCCGGAAGGCCCTCGCCGTAACGGGGCCGGACCTCCTCGAGGACGAAGGCGCGGTAGCGGGGGTCCATCCGGTACTCCCGGTCCCGGTCCTCGGGCTCGAGGAAGACGATCCGCGCGGGGTGGATCGCCCCCGCCTGGACGAGGGCCTCGGCCACCTCAGCCATCCTCCCGAGGCGAAAGAACGCCACCCCGTCCTGCACGAAGACCACGGCCCGGGGAGCCTCGGGCGGCTCGTAGACGAATACCCGCCGCTTGGCAAAAAACGGCTCGGAGAAGACCCGCTCCCGCCGGAGGCGCTCCCTGGGCACGGAAAGGAGCGGGGGCGCTTCCAAGCGCCAGTCCCCGGTGGTGAAGGCGCGGGCGTAGGGCCACCAGGGGTTCTCCGCCGGCCGGGGGGCGTCGGGGTCGGCGAAGGGGCGGCCCGCCTCGTCCAAAAAGGCGTACTCGACGTAGGCATCCGGGGGAAACTCAAGGGTCAGGGGGCCGGAGATGGGCAGGGGCCTGCGCTTCCAGTCGGTGAAGTCGCCGACGAGCGCGGCCGCCCCCGGCGGGGGGCGGAAGGTGGCGAAGCGTCCCCAAACCTCGACCACGCGCCCATTCTCCCACCTTTGTGCCCGCGCCCCCATTGAGTCCGCCCGGCATAGGGGTAAAGTTGCGCCGGAGGGATGGGTATGGCGATCGGTATCGGCGAAAAACTTCCCCACGCGGTGGTCTTCGACCGCGACCTGAACCCCGTGGACCTGGCCGAGTACGGGCGCGGGAAACCCCTGGTCCTGCTCTTCTTCCCGGGGTCCTTCACCTCGGTCTGCGAAAAGGAGCTCTGCACCTTCCGCGACCAGCTCGCCCGGTACAACGAGCTCGGCGCCCAGGTGGTGGGGATCAGCACCGACACCCCCTTCTGCCAGGCGGCCTTCGCGGAGAAAAACGGGATTACCTACCCGCTCCTCTCCGACTTCAACAAGGAGGCGATCCGGGCGTTCGGCGTCGTGCTCCCCGAGCTCAAAGGGCTTAGAGAGCTCGCCCAGCGGGCGGCCTTCGTGGTGGACGCAAGCGGGGTGGTCCGCTGGGCCTGGGTGGCCGAGAACCCTGGGCTCGAGCCCCCCTACGACGAGGTCGCCCGGGCGGTGGCGGCGATCGCGAGCTAGGGCGCGCCCTGGTAGCCTTAGGGCATGCGGGCCGTCTACATCGAGGGCTTCGGGGGACCCGAGGTCCTCCGGGTGGGCGCGAGGCCGGACCCCGAGCCCGGTCCCGGCGAGGTCCGGGTTCGGCTCCTCGCCGCCGCCCTCAACCACCTGGACCTCTGGGTGCGTAGGGGGGTCGCGAACCCCCGCCTCCGCTTCCCCCACGTCCTTGGCGCCGACGGCGCCGGGGTCGTGGACGCGGTGGGCCCCGGGGTGGACGAGGTGCTCCTCGACGAAGAGGTGGTGCTGAACCCGGGGATTTCCTGCGGGCACTGCGAGGCCTGCCTCTCGGGCGCGGACAACCTCTGCCCCGCCTACGGCATCCTGGGGGAGCACCGAAGCGGCACCTACGCCGAGTACGTGGTCATCCCCCGGGCGAACCTCGTGAAAAAACCCAAAAACCTCAGCTTCGAGGAGGCAGCGAGCTTTCCCCTCGCCTTCCTCACCGCCTGGCAGATGGTGGTGGACAAGCTCCGGGTCCAGCCGGGCGAGCACGTGCTGGTGATGGCCGCCGGGAGCGGGGTGGGGGTTGCCGCCCTCCAGATCGCGAAGCTCTTTGGCGCCCGGGTGATCGCCGCCGCCGGCAGCGAGGAGAAGCTGGAGCTCGCCCGCGAGCTCGGCGCCGACGAAACCGTGAACTACCGCGAGGAGGGCTGGCACCGGCGGGTCCGCGACCTCACCGGCGGCCGGGGCGCCGACGCGGTGGCCGACTCGACCGGGCGGGACTTCTGGGAGGGCGTGATCAAGGCGACGCGCTCCGGCGGCCGGATCGCCCTGGTGGGGGCGACCAGCGGGTACGAGGCTCCCACCCCCCTCGCCCACGTCTTCTTCCGGCAGCTCACCATCTACGGCTCGACGATGGCCTCGAAGTCGCGCCTCTTCAAGATCGCGCGGTTTTTCGAGGAGGGCCGGCTCAGGCCGGTGGTCGGCCGGGTGCTGCCCCTCGAGGACGCCGCCCTCGCCCACCGCCTGCTCGAGGACCGAAAGGTTTTTGGCAAGGTCGTGCTTCGTGTAAGCTAGGGCGCATGGAGAGGCTCGGCATCTTCATCGACGGCTCCTTCATCTACTCCGCCTCCCGGCGCATGGGCTGGAACGTGGACCACCGCAAGACCCTGTCCCATTTTCGCGAGGGCTACGCGCTCTACAACGCCTTCTACTACGCGCCGGTCACCGACCTGACCGACGAACGGCAGAAGAAGTTCCTGAACGCCCTGGTCTTCATGGGCTACACCGTGCGCTGGCGCGAGGTGCACGCCGAGCCCCGCTTCGACGCGGTGATCGCCACCGACCTG
Source organism: Thermaceae bacterium (assembly GCA_027023345.1). Taxonomy (GTDB): domain Bacteria; phylum Deinococcota; class Deinococci; order Deinococcales; family Marinithermaceae; genus WFXV01. The sequence continues at coordinate 15,268 of JALVVO010000240.1, read as the reverse complement.
CTGCTCACCGCCCCGCGCTGGGACGTGGCGCTGCTCGCCGCCGGGGCCGCCGGCCTCGCCGCCCCGGTGGAGGCGGTGCGGAGCATGGGCAAGGAGGTCTGGATCCTGGGGCTCGACGAGAGCGTGGACCTGGACCTCCGCTCCGCCGCCGACCGCTTCCTCGACCTCCGGGACTTCCGCGACGCCCTCGAGCGCGAGCCTGGCGGCCGCCGGGTCTACCCCTCCTCGGCCACCGAGGAGCCCCTCGAGGAGGTCGAGGAGGGCGCGGAGACGGAATAAAAAAGGCGGGGGGATCCTCCCCCCGCCCGGGCCGGGGCCAGCTAGGCCTCGGCCTTTTCCTTCTCCTCGCTCCCCTCGGCCGCGGGGGCGTAGCCCACCAGCTCGATGATGGCGAGCTGGGTACCGTCGCCCTTCCGCCTCTTGGCGAGCTTCAGGATGCGGGTGTAGCCGCCCGGACGGTCTGCCATCAAGGGCGCGATCTCGTCGAAGAGCTTCCGCACCACCGCCTTGTCGTGGATGTCCTCGAGCACCCGGCGCCGGGCGGCGAGGTCGCCGCGCTTGGCGAAGTGGATCAGGGGCTCGACGAAGCGCCGGAGCTCCTTGGCCTTGGGGATCGTGGTCTCGATCCGCCCGTGGCGCAAAAGCTGGGTTGCCTGGTTCCTGAGGAGCGCCAGGCGGTGGCTCGAGTGGCGGTTGAGTTTGCGTCCTGCCTTGCGATGCCGCATGGTCTCACTCCTTTAGCGCAAGCCCCCGCTCGGCCAGGGCCTCCTTGATCTCCTCGATGCTCCGCTCGCCGATGCCCGGCACCTTCTTCAGGTCGCGCAGGCTCAGGGCGAGCAGGTCCTCGACGGTGTGGATGCCCTCCTCCTTGAGGTTGTGGAGGACCCGGGTGGAGAGGCCCAGCTCCTCGAGCGGCAGGCGCTCCTCCGCCGGCGACTCGGGGGCCGGCTCGGCGGGGGCCTCTTCGGCGACCTCGCCGAGTGGCGCGAAGTAGTCGAGGTGCCCCTTCAGGATCCTCACCGCCTCGGCGAGCGCCGCCTGGGGGCTGACCGAGCCGTCGGTCCAGATCCGGAGGGTGAGCTTGTCGAGGTCGGTGCGCCGCCCGAGCCGGGTGTTCTCGACGTGGTAGGCCACCCGGCGCACCGGGGAGAAGAGGGCGTCCACCGGGATCGAGTTGATCCGGTCCTTGATGTTGTGCTGCTCCGCCGGGACGTAGCCCACGCCGCGGTCCACCCGGACCTCCATCACCAGCCGGCCGCCCTCGGCCAGGGTGGCGATGTGGAGGTCGGGGTTGACGATCTCGGCGTCGGAGGGCACCTCGAGGTCGCCGGCCTTGACCTCCCCCGGGCCTTCGGCGCGGAGCCGCAAGGTGACGGTCTCGACGTCGGGGTCGAGGAAGCGAACCACCAGCTCCTTCAGGTTGAGGACGATCTGGACCACGTCCTCGTGGACCCCGGGGAGGGTCTGGAACTCGTGGAGCGCGTCCTCGATGTAGACGCTGGTGACGGCGGTGCCAGGGATCGAGGAGAGGAGGACGCGCCGGAGCGGGTTCCCGAGCGTCACGCCGAAGCCGGGCTCGAGGGGCTCGAGCACGAACTCGCCGTAGTTCCCCTCGACCCGGGCCTCGAACTTGGGCGTGCGAATGCGGGTGGTCTCCAATGCCTCCATGCTCACCTCGAGTAGAACTCAATCACCAGCTGCTCGTTCACCGGCAGGGCCAGGTCCTCCCGGTCGGGGTAGCGGAGGAACTTGCCGGCGAGCTTCTCGGCGTCGAACTCGAGCCAGGGCACGCCCTTGCGGCCCTTGGCCAGCTCGACGTTGGCCTGGATCACGCCCAGGTTCTTCGACTTCTCGTGCACCGCCACCACGTCGCCGGGCTTGACCCGGTAGCTCGGAATGTCCACCCGGCGGCCGTTCACGGTGATGTGGCCGTGGCGCACGAGCTGGCGGGCCTGGCGGCGGCTTGCGGCGATGCCCAGCCGGTAGACGACGTTATCGAGCCGCGACTCCAGAAGGTGGAGGAAGACCGTGCCGGTGACGCCCTTCTTCCTCGCGGCCTCCTCGAAGAGGTTCCGGAACTGCTTCTCGTTCAGGCCGTAGATGCGGCGGAGCCGCTGCTTCTCCCGGAGGCGAACGGCGTAGTCGGAGGGGCGGCGGGCCCGCTTCTGGCCGTGCTGGCCGGGCGGGTAGGGCCGGCGCTCCAGGGCGCACTTGGGCCCGTAGCAGCGCTCCCCCTTCAGGTAGAGTTTGATGCCTTCACGCCGGCACAGCCGGCAGACCGGTCCGCGGTACTTACCCATGCTTCCTTACCCCCGCTTTTTCTTCTTGGGCCGGCAGCCGTTGTGCGGCACCGGCGTGTCGTCCACGATCGAGCGAACCTGGAGCCCGGAGGCCTGGAGCGCCCGGATCGCCTGCTCGCGCCCGGCGCCGGTGCCCCGGACGATGACGTCCACCGAGGTCATCCCGTAGGCCTGGGCCTTCTTGGCCGCGTCCATGGCCGCGAGCTGCGCCGCGTACGGCGTGCCCTTACGGCTCCCCTTGTAGCCGATCACCCCGCCCGAGGACCAGGTCAAGGGGTTCCCGTCGGGGTCGGTGATGGTGACGATGGTGTTGTTGTAGGTGGCGTGGATGTAGGCGCGCCCGTGCGCCACCTGACGCTTGATTTTCTTCTTGCCGGTTTTGCCCTTTTTCTTGGCCATACTCTCCTCCAAGGAGTATCGGCTGGCCGAAAACTACTTCCTCGGTGCCTTTTTCTTGCCCGCCACGGTGCGGCGCGGCCCCTTGCGGGTGCGGGCGTTGGTGCGGGTGCGCTGCCCCCGGACCGGAAGCCCCCGGCGGTGGCGAAGCCCCCGGTAGCAACCGATGTCCATGAGCCGTTTGATGTTGGCCTGAACCTCGGCGCGGAGCTCGCCCTCGAGCTTCCACTTGTTCTCCACGTACTCGCGGAGCTTGACCACCTCGGCCTCGGAGAGGTCCTTGACCCGGGTGTGCCAGTCGATCCCGACGGCCTCGACCGCTTCCTTGGCGCGGGCGCGTCCGACCCCGTAGATGTAGGTCAGGGCGACGCCCACGGGCTTGTTCCTGGGGATCTCGACGCCTGCAATCCTCGCCATTCACCTCACCCCTGACGCTGCTTGTGCTTGGGGTTCTCGCAGATCACGTAGACCCTGCCGTGCCGACGAACCACCTTGCACTTGTCGCACATCTTCTTGACCGATGCCCGAACCTTCATCTTCCCGCCTCACTTCCGGTACACGATTCGCCCCTGGGTCGGGTCGTAGGGGGAGATCTCCACCACCACCCGGTCGCCGGGAAGGATGCGGATCCAGTGCCGCCGCATCTTGCCGGAGACGTAGGCCAAGATCTCCGGACCGGAGTCGAGCTTGACCCGAAAACGGGTGCTCGGGAGCGCCTCGACCACGACGCCCTCGGTGCGGATGGTGTCCTTTTGCTTCGCCACTAGCCTTCCTCCCCTAGCCTGGTCAGAACCCGGGGGCCTTCCTCGGTGATGGCCACGGTGTGCTCGTAGTGGGCGGCGAGGTTGCCCCGACCGGCGCTCGCCGTCCAACCATCTTGCAATACTACCACATGCGCCGGGTAAAGGGTAACCATCGGCTCGATCGCGAGCACCATGCCGGGCCGGAGCTTGGGGCCGGTGCCGGGGCGGCCGAAGTTCGGCACCTGGGGCTCCTCGTGGAACTCGCGGCCGATCCCGTGGCCCACGAACTCGCGCACCACCCAAAACCCCGCGTCCTCGACGTGGCGCTGGATGGCGGCGGCGATGTCGCCGACCCTCTTCCCCGGAACCGCCTCCTCCAGGCCCTTCCAAAAGGCCTCCTCGGTGGTCCGGACGAGCCGCCTCGCCTCCTCGCTCACCTCGCCGATGGCGAAGGTCTTGGCCATGTCGGCGGCGAAACCCTGGTAGAAGAGCCCCACGTCCACCGAGAGGAGGTCCCCCTCCTTGAGCGGCCGGTCCGAGGGGATGCCGTGAACCACCACCTCGTTGGGGCTTGCGCAGATGGTGGCGGGGAAGCCCTGGTAGCCGAGGAAGGCGGGCTTCGCCCCGCGGGCAAGGATGGCCTCGCGGGCGACGCGGTCGAGCTCGGCGGTGGAAACCCCAGGGCGAATCCTCCGCTCGAGCTCGGCCATGACCTCGGCGAGGAGCCGCCCGGCCTCGGCCATCCGGGCGAGCTCCTCGGGGCTCTTGATCTGGATCGCCACCTAGGCCGCCCCCAAGACCTTAAGGATGCACTCGGTGATCTCCTCGATCGGCCCGGTCCCCTGCAGGGTGAAGAGCACCCCGCGCCGGGCGTAGTAGTCCACGAGGGGCTCGGTCTCCTTCTGGTAGACCAAAAGGCGGCGGCGGATCGTCTCCTCGTTGTCGTCGGCCCGGCCCTCCTCCCGGGCCCGCTTCAAGAGCCTCTGCACCAGCTCCTCGGTGGGGACCTCGAGCAACACCACCGCGTTCAGCTTGAGCCCGAGCTCCTCGAGCAGCCGGTCCAGGGCCTCGGCCTGGGCCCGGGTGCGGGGAAAGCCGTCGAAGATCACCCGGGGGGTGGGGAGCTTCTTGAGCTCCTCCTTGATGATCGCGAGGATGAGCTCGTCGGGGACGAGGTCGCCCCGCTCCATGATGGGGGCGACCTTCTTCCCGAGCTCGGTCCCCTCCCGCACGTGGGCCCGGAGGATGTCGCCGGTGGAGATCTTGGTGAGGCCCAGCCGCTCGGCGACCCGGGCCGCCTGGGTGCCCTTTCCCGCCCCCGGGGGGCCGAGGAAGATCAGGACGAAGGGTTCCCGTTCCACCTAGAACCCGCTCCTTCCCCGGATCCGGCCCTTGGAGAGGAAGCCCTCGTAGTTCCGCATCATCAGCTGGCTCTCGATCTGGCGGAGGGTGTCGAGGGCCACGCCGACCACGATCAAAAGCCCGATCCCCGAGAAGCTAAAGGCCTGCACCCCGGTGATGTTCATGATGATCTGGGGCAGCGCCGTCACCAGGCCCAAGAAGAGCGCCCCCCAGAGGGTGATCCGGCTGATGATGTGCTCCAGGAACCTCACCGTCGGCTCGCCGGGGCGCACGCCGGGGATGAAGCCGCCGTACTCGCGGAGGTTGTCGGCGATCCTTTTGGGGTCGAACTGCACCGCGGTGTAGATGTAGGTGAAGAGGATGACGAGCGCCACCTCGATGAGGAGGCCGCTCGGGTTCCGGGGGTTGAAGAAGTTGGCGATCGCCTGGGCGATGGCGTTGTCCCGGAAGGGCGCGGTGAGGAAGATCGGGATCTGGATGATGGCGGCGGCGAAGATGATCGGGATCACGTTGGCGGCGTTCAGCTTGATCGGCAGGTAGGTGGTCTGGCCGCCGTAGACCCGCCGCCCCACCACCTTACGGGCGTACTGCACCGGGATCCGCCGCTCGGCCATGGTCACCGCCACCATGCCGGCGAAGGCCAGCACGATGAAGAGGAAGAAGAAGAGGAGCTGCAAAATGCCGATCTCGCCGGCTTGCACAAGTCCCAAGACCCGCAGGATCTGGGGCATCCAGTTGGCCACGATGCCGGCGTAGATGATCAGCGAGACGCCGTTGCCGATCCCGTACTCGGTGATCCGCTCGCCCATCCAAAGGAGCAGGGCGGTGCCCGCGACCTGCGTCACCACCACCAGGAAGCGAAAGCCCCAGCCCGGCTCCCAGCCGGGAAGGAGGAACTGGCCGTTCCCCGACTCGAGGAAGGCCACCGAGAGGAAGAGCGCCTGGAAGGCGGCGAGGGCGAGGCCCCCGATCCGGGTGTACTGCTGGATGATCCGGCGGCCCTCCTCGCCCTCGCGCTGGAGCTTCTCCAGGCTCGGGATCACGGTGACGAGGAGCTGCATGATGATGGCGGCGGTGATGTAGGGCATGATCCCGAGGGCGAAAATCGAGAAGTTTCGGAAGTTGCCGCCGGAGAAGAGGTTGATGATGCCGAAGATGCCGCCCGCCTGGGTGCCCAAAAAGCCCCGGATCTTCTCGATGTCGACGCCCGGCTGGGGGATGTAGGTCCCGAGCCGGAAGAACGCCAGCATCACCAGGGTGAAGAGGAGGCGCTGGCGCAGCTCGGGGATGACGAAGGCGTCGCGGAAGGCCCGGAGCATCCTAGGCTCCCTTCGCGATCAGCTCGACTTTGCCGCCCGCGGCCTCGATCTTCCGGATCGCCGCCTGGCTGGCGGCGTGCACCCGCACGGTGTAGGCGGCGCTCACCTCGCCGGTGGCGAGCAGCTTGACGGGGAGCTTCCTCCGCACCAGCCGGGCCTCGGCGAGGACCTCGGGGGTGATCTCCCCGCCCTCGGGGAACTTCCGCACCAGGTCCTTCAAGTTCACCACCTCGTAGACGGTGCGGGGCAGGGCCCCGGGGACCTGGCCCTGCATCCCCCGCTTGGGCAGGCGCATCAGGAGGGTGGAGCGGCCGCCCTCGTGCTTGGCGGGGTTCTTGGTGCCGCCGGAGCGCGACTTCTGGCCCTTGTGGCCGCGGGTCGCGGTCTTGCCGTGGCCCGAAGAAGGCCCCCGGCCCACGCGCTTCTTTCGCTTGGTCGCGCCCGGATTGGGGCGCAGGTCGGATAGCTTCATTCCTTCACCTCCTCGACCTGGACCAGGTGGCTGACCTTTCGGATCATCCCCCGGATCGCCGGGTTATCGGGCAAGACCCGCTCGCGCTGGAGCCGGGTGAGCTTCAGGGCCCGGAGGGTGGCCTTCTGGTCCTTGGGATAGCCGATCGGGCTCTTGACCAGCTTGACCCGGAGCTTCATTCGCTCGCCTCCTTCCGGAGCCGGCGCACCTCGTCCCAGGTGCGGAGCTGCTTCAGGGCCTCGATGGTGGCGTAGGCGACGTTGATCGGGTTCCGGCTGCCGAGCTCCTTGGTGAGGATGTTGGTGTAGCCAGCGAGCTCGAGGATGGCGCGGGGCACCGCCCCGGCGATCACGCCGGTGCCCGGCGCCGCCGGCCGGAGGATGATCTTGGTGGCGCCGTACTCGACCTCAATCTCGTGGGGGATGGTGCCGTTCTCGATCGGCACCTCGATCAGGTTCTTGCGGGCGATCGCCTGCGCCTTCTGCACCGCCAGCGGCACCTCCTTGGCCTTGCCGAGCCCCACGCCGACCCGGCCCTGCCGGTCCCCGACCACCGCCAGGGCCCCGAAGCGGAAGCGCCGGCCGCCCTGGTAGGTCTTGGCGGTGCGGCGGATCATGATCATCTTCTCTTCAAAGTCGGTCTCGGGCATGCTTCCCCCCTAGAACTTGAGGCCCCCCTCGCGGGCCCCCTCGGCCAGGGCCTTGACCCGACCGTGGTACTTGTAGGGCCCCCGGTCGAAGACCACCTCGGTGATCCCCTTCTCGAGGGCGCGCTTCGCCAAGTCCTTGCCGACCTCGCGGGCCACGTCGGTCTTGCGGCCGGTGAGCTTGAGCTGAAGGCTCGAGCTCGCGACCAGGGTGACCCCCTTCTCGTCGTCGATGATCTGGGCGTAGATGTGCTTCAGGCTCCGAAAGACCAAGAGCCGGGGCTTGCCCTTGGCGGCCCGCTTGACCTTGTTGCGGGTGCGGAACTTACGGCGCTCGAACGCGGAAAGACGTGCCATCGCTCCCCCTACTTGGTGGTCCCGGCCTTACCGGGCTTCAAGCGAACGACCTCGCCGACGTAGCGGATGCCCTTGCCCTTGTAGGCGTCGGGCGGCCGGATCGCCCGGATGTTGGCGGCCACCTGACCGACCTTCTGCTTGTCGATCCCCGAGACCCGGATCCGGGTGGGCTCGGGGACCTCGATCTTGACGTCCTCGGGCGGCTCGAAGATCACCGGGTGGGAAAAGCCCACGTTGAGCTCGAGCTTCGTGCCGCTCATCTTGGCGCGGTAACCGATCCCCTTGATCTCGAGCTCCTTCGTGTAACCCTCGGTGACCCCGGTGACCGCGTTCGCGATCAGGGTCCGGGTGAGGCCGTGGAGGGCGCGGTGCCGGCGGGCGTCGCTGGGGCGCTCGACGCGCACCACCCCGTCCTCGACGACGACCTTCATCTCGGGGTCCACCGCCACCTCGAGGGCTCCCTTCGGGCCCTTGACCCGGACGAGCCCGGGCTGGACCTCGACGGTGACCCCCTGGGGCAGGGAAATGGGCTTCTTGCCGATCCGGCTCATCTCACCACACCTCGCAGATCACCTCGCCGCCGATCCCCTGGCGGCGGGCCTCGCGGTCGGTCATGACCCCCTTGGAGGTGGAGAGGATGGCGATGCCGAGCCCCTTCTTCACCACCGGAACCTCTCGGGCCGAGACGTAGACCCGCCGCCCCGGCTTGGAGACCCGGCGGATCGCCTTGATCACCTGCTCCGGGCGGCGGCCCCGGGGCGTCTTCACCACCGGGCCGTACTTCAAGAAGACCCGGAGGTAGGGCTTGCCCTCCAGCTCCACCCGCTCGTAGCCCTTGATGTAGCCCTCCTGGGCCAGGATCTTGAGGATCTCCTCCTTGAACTTGGAGGCGGGAACGTCCACCTGGTCCTTGTAGACCATGGTGGCGTTCCGGATCCTCGTCAGCATGTCCGCGATCGGGTCGGTCAGCATATCCTTCTCCTTTTTCCGCTCACCTCGCGCGGTCGGTCTCGAGGGAAACCCCTCGACCGCTCCCGCTACCAGCTGGCCTTTTTCACTCCCGGAAGCTGCCCCTTGTGGGCCAGTTCGCGGATGCAGATGCGGCAGAGCCCGAAGTAGCGGTAGACCGCCCGGGCGCGGCCGCAGCGGCTGCAACGGGTGTAGGCACGAACCTTGAACTTGGGCTTCCTCTTGGCCTTCTCGATGAGTGCTTTCCTCGCCATCTCCGCTCCTATTGCTTCCTGAAGGGGAACCCGAGGAGCTCGAGGAGCGCCCTCGCCTCCTCGTCGGTCTCGGCGGTAGTCACGATCGCGATGTCCATGCCCCGGGTCTGGTCCACCATGTCGTAAGTGATCTCGGGAAAGATCAGCTGCTCCCGGATCCCCAGGTTGTAGTTGCCCCGGCCGTCGAACGAGTTCGGGTCGATGCCCCGGAAGTCGCGCCGGCGGGGAAGCGCCACGCTCAGGAGCTTCTCCAGGAAGATCCACATCCGGTCGCGCCGGAGGGTGACCTTCAGGCCGATGGGCATGCCCTTCCGGAGCCGGAAGTTGGAGATCGACTTCTTCGCCCGGGTGATGATTGGCTTCTGGCCGGTGATCAGGGCGAGCTCCTTGGCCGCCTTCTCCAGGATGCGGACGTCCTCCTTGGCCTCGCCCAGCCCCTGGTTGACCACCACCTTCTCGAGCCGGGGCACCTGCCAGACGTTTTTGTAGCCGAAGCGCTTGATCAGCTCCGGGCGAACCTCTTCCTCGTACTTCCTCTTGAGCCTAACGTCCAGTGGCATCCTTCACCTCACGAGTCCAGCGCGGCGCCGCAGTGGTTGCAGATGCGCACCTTGGTGCCGTCCTCGAGAACCTTCCGCTTGACGCGCACCGGCCGGCCGCACTGGGGGCAGACGACGCGCACCTTGGCGGCGTGGATCGGCGCCTCCATCTCCTTGAAGCCGCCCTGGGGGTTGTCCGGGGTCGCCCGCACCGCCTTCTTGACGATGTTGACCCCCTCCACCAGCACCCGGAACTTCTTGGGGTAGACCGCGATCACCCGGCCGGTCTTGCCCTTGTACTTGCCGGAGACGACGATCACGGTGTCGCCCTTCTTGACGTGCCGAATCCTCGCCTGCATCTAGAGCACCTCCGGCGCCAGGGAGACGATCTTCATGAACTTCTTATCCCTGAGCTCGCGGGCCACCGGACCGAAGACGCGGGTCCCGCGGGGCTCGCCCTGGTTGTTGATGATCACGGCGGCGTTGTCGTCGAAGCGGATGGCCGAGCCGTCGGGGCGCTTGACCTCCTTCTTGGTGCGGACGACGACCGCGCGCACCACGTCGCCCTCCTTGACCTGGCCGCGGGGGATCGCCTCCTTCACGGTGGCCACCACCACGTCCCCGACGCTCGCGTACTTGCGCCCCGACCCCCCGAGGACCCGGATCACCAGGATCTTGCGGGCCCCGGTGTTGTCGGCGACCTCGAGCATCGTTTCCTGCTGAACCATCACTCACCCCGCTTCTTGCGCAAGCGATAGCGCTCGACGAGGTCGAGGCGGCCCTCCTCCAGCCGGCGGACCACCCGCCAGCGCTTTCTCCGGGAGATGGGCCGGGACTCGACGATCTCCACCACGTCGCCCACCTTGTAGGCGTTCTCCTCGTCGTGAGCGAGGTACTTCTTCGAGCGCCGGACCACTTTGCCGTAGAGCGGGTGGGGGAACTGGCGCTCGACCAGGACCGCGACGGTCTTGTCCATTTTGTCGCTCACGACCACGCCAGAGAGCACTTTCTTCGGCATCGCTTACCCTCCGATCCCTAGTTCCTTCTCCCGGAGGATGGTGAGGAGCCGGGCGATCTCGCGCTTGGTCTCGCGGATCAGGTGATTCTTCGAGAGCTTGCCGATCGAGGCCTGGAAGCGAAGATCCATGAGCTCGCGCTTCTTCTCCTCGACCTTCTTTCGGATCTCCTCCGGGGTCATGTTGCGGATCTCATTGGGCTTCATCGTAGGCATCGCGCTTCACCACCTTGGTCTTGATGGGGAGCTTGTGGGAGGCGATCCGGAAGGCCTCGCGGGCGGCCTCCTCGCTGACCCCGGCGACCTCGAACATGATCCGACCGGGCTTGACCACCGCCACCCAGCCCTCGACGTTGCCCTTGCCCTTCCCCATTCGGACCTCGAGGGGCTTCTTGGTGTAGGGCTTGTCGGGGAAGATGCGGATGAAGATCTTGCCGCCGCGCCGGAAGTGGCGCACCATCGCCACACGCGCGGCCTCGATCTGCTGGGCGGTGATCCAGGCGGGCTCGAGCGCCATCAGGCCGTAATCACCGAAGGCCACGTAGTGCCCGCCCTTGGTGGCGCCCTTCATCCGGCCGCGCTGCTGCTTGCGGTACTTGACCCGCTTAGGCATTAGCATCGCCGGACTCCTCCTTCTTCACCCGGCGGCGCACGGTGGGGCGGCGACGGCGCGGGCGCTCCTCCCGAGCCTTGGCCGCCCGGGCCGCCGGACGCTCGCCGATGACCTCGCCCAGGAAGACGTAGGCCTTCACCCCGAGCACGCCGTAGGTGGTCTTGGCCAGGGCAAAGCCGTAGTCGATGTTGGCCCGGAGCGTGTGGAGCGGCACCCGGCCGTCGGCGGCCCACTCGGTGCGGGCCTGCTCCGCCCCGCCGATGCGGCCGGAGACGATCACCTTGGCCCCCTTGGCTCCCGACTCCATCACCCGCTGGACCGCCTGCTTAATCGCCCGCCGCACGGCGAAGCGGCGCTCGATCTGCTCGGCCACCCGCTGGGCCACGAGGGGCGCCGAGAGGTTGGGGTTCGGCACCTCCTGCACGTTGAGGGCGAGCTGGCGGTTCGGGAACATCTTCTCCAGGTCGGCCCGGAGCCGCTTGATCGTCTCGCCGCCGCGGCCGATCACCACCCCGGGCTTGGCCACGTGCATGGTGACGCTGACGTTGTCGGCCGCGCGCTCGATGTCGATGCGGGCGATGCCGGCGTGGTAGACCTCGCCCTCGAGGTACTCGCGGATCTTGCGATCCTCCTCGAGGAGTTTCTTGTAGTCCTTCTTCCCGGCGTACCAGCGGGACTCCCAGTCGCGGGTGATCCCGAGCCGGAAGCCAACGGGATTGATCTTATTCCCCATGCCGCTCCTCCAACACGATGGTGATGTGGCTGGTTCGTTTCTTGATGATGTCCGCACGGCCCCGGGCCCGGGGGAGGATGCGCTTTAAGGAAGGCCCCTCGTCCACCCAGGCAGCCTTGACGTAGAGCGTCTCCTCCAGCATCTCGTGGTTGTTCACCGCGTTGGCCATGGCGCTCCTCAGTACCTTGCGCACGGGGCGGGCGGCGCGCTTGTTCAAAAAGCGCAGGATCTGGTCGGCCTCGCTCGCCTTCTTGCCCCGGATCAGGTCCACCACCAGCCGCACCTTGCGGGGCGACATGCGGACAAAGCGGGCGGTCGCTTTTGCCTCCATCACCCCTCCTTACTTCTTCGCCGTCTTGGCGTCCTTGCCGTGCCCGCGGTAGGTGCGGGTGGGCGCGAACTCGCCGAGCTTGTGCCCCACCATGTTCTCGGTGATGTAGACGGGCACGTGCTGGCGGCCGTTGTAGACGGCGATGGTGTGCCCCACCATCTCGGGCACGATGGTCGAGCGCCGGCTCCAGGTCTTGATCACCCGGCGCTCGCCCTTCGCGTTCATCGCCTCGATCTTCTCAAGGAGATGCGCATCCACGAAGACGCCTTTCTTCAAGCTACGCGGCATACCTCACCCCTACTTCTTCCTCCGAGCGAGGATGAACCGGCTCGAAGGCTTCCTCTCCTTGCGGGTCTTCCGCCCCTTGGTCTGCCAGCCCCAGGGCGAGGCCGGGGGACGGCCCCGGGGCGCCCGGCCCTCGCCGCCGCCGTGGGGGTGGTCCACCGGGTTCATGGCGGCGCCGCGGACGTGGGGCTTCCTGCCCAGCCAGCGGCTCCGCCCCGCCTTACCGAGGACGATGTTCTTGTGGTCGGCGTTGCCCACCACGCCCACGGTGGCGTAGCACTCGGCGTGGATCTTCCTGAGCTCGCCGGAGGGCAGGCGGAGCACCACGTAGTCGCCCTCGCGGCCCTGGATCTGGGCGGCGGTGCCGGCCGCGCGGGCGAGCTGGGCGCCCTTGCCGGGCTCGAGCTCAACCGCGTGCACGGTGGTGCCCACCGGGATGAAGCGGAGCGGCAGGGCGTTCCCCACCTCGATCGGGGCCTCGGGCCCGCTCAGCACAGTCATCCCCGGCTTCAAGCCGTCGGGGGCGATGATGTAGCGCTTCTCGCCGTCGGCGTAGTGGAGGAGGGCGATGCGGGCGGAGCGGTTGGGGTCGTACTCGATCGCCGCCACCTTGGCGGGGATGCCCGCCTTGTCCCGCCGCTTGAAGTCGATGATGCGGTAGAGCCGCTTGTGCCCCCCGCCGCGGAAGCGGATGGTGATTCGCCCCTGGTTGTTCCGCCCACCGGTCTTCTTGAGCGGCTCGACGAGCGACTTCTCGGGCTCGGTCTTGGTGATCTCCGAGAAGTCGGCCACGGTCATGAACCGGCGGGAGGGGGTGTAGGGTTTGAACTTCTTCACCGGCATGGCTTACTCCTAGATCAGTCCCTCGAGGGCCTCGATCTTCTGCCCCGGGGCCACCTTGACGATCGCCTTCTTGCGGTCGGGCCGCTTGCCCTCGAAGCGGCCGAGGCGCTTCTTCTTGCCCCGGACGTTCATCACGTTGACCTGGACGACGTTCACCTTGAAGGCGGCCTCGACCGCGTTCTTGATCTCGGTCTTGGTGGCGTCGGGGTGCACCCAGAAGGTGTACTTGCCCTCGGCGTAGCCTTGGTAGGCCTTCTCCGAGAGCACCGGCGCGAGGATCACGTCGTAGGGGGTCTTCACGCGACACCTCCCACCCCGGCGCGGAGGAGCGCCAGCTCGAAGGCGTTCTCGTCCATCACCAGCCGCTCGTGGCGGAGGATGTCGTAGACGTTGATGCCCTCGGGGGCCAGCACGCTCACCCAGGGCAGGTTCCGGGCCGCCCGGCGAACGAGCTCGTCCGCGGTGACGAGCAGGACCCGCTCGCCCCCGTCCAGCCCCTGGGCCTCCGCCCAAGCGAGGAACTGCTTGGTCTTGCCCTCGACCCCCTCGAAGGCCTCCACCACCAGAAGCTTGCCCTCCTTCGCCCGATCGGCGAGGGCCATCGCCAGCCCCTTCCTGCGGACCTTCTTGGGCAGGGTGTAGCCGTAGTCGCGGGGCTTGGGCCCGAAGGCGACGCCGCCCTTGACGAAGATGGGGGCGCCGCGGTCGCCGTGACGGGCGCGGCCCAGGCCCTTTTGGGGCCAGATCTTCCTACCCGAGTAGGCCACTTCGCCCCGGGTCTTGGTGCTGGCGGTGCCCGCCCGGCGGTTCGCCAGCTGCCACTTCACCACCTCCCACAGGAGGTGCACGTTCACCTCTTCGGGAAGCGGCACCTCCCGGGTGACGCGGCCCTCCTTGGTGAGCACTTCCACCGCCGGCATCACTTCGCCTCCCTCTTGGTGGTCTCGCGGATGATGAGGAGCCCGCCGTTCGGCCCCGGGACCGCGCCCTTGACCAGGATCAGGTTCTCCTCGGGGATGACCTCGACGACCTCGAGGTTCTGCACCGTCACCCGCTCGGCCCCGTAGTGGCCTGCCATCTTCTTGCCCTTATAGACCCGGCCCGGGGTCTTGCGGTTGCCGATCGAGCCGGGGTGGCGGTGGATCTTGTGGGCGCCGTGGGAGTCGGGACCGCCGGCGAAGTTCCAGCGCTTCATCACGCCGGCGAACCCCCGGCCCTTGGAGGTGCCGGTGACGTCTACCCGCTCGCCGGGCTTGAAGATCTCCACCGTGACCACGTCACCCTCGGGGTCGAAGTCGCGGATCTCCCGGAGGTAGCGGACCGGCTCCACCCCCGCCCGCTTGAAGTGCCCCCGCATGGGGCGGTTCACCTTCTTCTCCTTGACCGGGAGGTAGCCGAGCTGCACTGCCTGGTAGCCGTCCTTCTCCACCGTGCGGCGCTGGACCACGGGGCAAGGACCGGCGTGGATGACCGTCACCGGGATGGCCCGGTCCTCCTTCCAGATCTGGGTCATCCCGACCTTGGTGCCGAGAATCCCCTTCACTTGCCACCTCCCACGGTCTTGATCTCGATCTCCACCCCGGTCGGGAGGTCCAGCGTCATCAGGCTCTCGATCGTCTTCTTGTTGGGGTTGATGATGTCCACCAGACGGTTGTGGGTGCGGATCTCGAAGTGCTCGCGGGAGTCCTTGTGCTTAAACGGCCCCCGGAGCACCGCGAACCGCCGGACCCGGGTGGGCAGGGGCACCGGACCCGAGACCTGGGCGCCGGTCCGCCGCGCGGTCTCGACGATCTTGCGGGCGGAGGCGTCCAGGCTCTTGTGGTCGAAGCCCCTAAGCTTGATGCGGATCTTGGGCATGCCTCACCTCACTCCAGGATCTTGGTGACGACGCCGGCGCCCACGGTGCGGCCGCCCTCCCGGATGGCAAACCGGAGCCCCTCCTCAAGCGCAATCGGCTTGATCAACTCCACCGTGAAGTTCACGTTGTCCCCAGGCATCACCATCTCCACGCCCTCCGGAAGCGTCACCACCCCGGTCACGTCCGTCGTCCGGAAGTAAAACTGCGGCCGGTACCCCGAGAAAAACCCCGTG
>JALVVO010000239.1 GCA_027023345.1 Thermaceae bacterium | reverse complement strand
GTGGGGACCCTCCTCGTGGGGGTCCTTTCGCTTTTGCTCAAGTACCTCGCCTACCGGGTGACGGGCTCGGTGGCGGTGTATTCCGACGCGCTCGAGTCGCTCGTCAACCTGGCGGCGGCGGGCGGGATGGCCCTCGCCGTCTGGTACGCCGCCCGTCCCCCGGACGAGAGCCACCCCTTCGGCCACACCAAGGCGGAGTACCTCTCGGCGGTGGTCGAGGGCGTCCTCGTGGTGCTGGCGGCGGCGGCGATCCTGCGCTCGGCCTGGCTCCGTTTCGCCGAGCCGGCGGCGCCGAGCTCGCCCGAGGCGGGGCTTTCGGTGCTTTTGCTGGCGGCGCTTTTGAACGGCGGTTGGGGGCTGGTCCTCATTCGCCGGGGCCGGGCGCTTGCCTCCGCCGCCCTCGAGGCCGACGGGCTTCACCTGCTCGCCGACACCGCCACCACCCTCGGGGTCATGCTCGGCGTCTTCCTCGCCTGTCGGACCGGCCTCTACTGGATCGACCCGCTCTTCGCCCTGCTCGTCGCCGGGCACGTGCTCGGGCTCGGCGTGGGAATCGTCCGCCGCTCGGTGGGCGGCCTGCTCGACGAGGCGCTGGGCCCCGCCGAGCGGGCCCGGGTGGAGGCGGCGGTGCGGGAGGCGATGGGGGGTGCCCTCGAGGTCCACGACCTCCGCACCCGCCGGGCGGGGGCGCGGGCCTTCGTCGAGCTTCACCTGGTGGTACCCGGCGCGATGCGCGTCGAGGAGGCCCACGCCATCGCGACCCGGATCGAGGAGGCGGTGCAAAGGGCCCTTCCCGGCGCTTGGGTGACCGTTCACGTCGAGCCCGAGGGCGAGGCCCAGCACCGGGGGATCCGGCCCTCCCGGGACCATCCGCCCGGACGGGCGCGCTAGGCTCGAGGTATGAAACCGGACGTGCGCGTGGACGGCAAAGCGGTCAGCGTGCGGGGGCCGCGCCCCGCGGTGGAGCGGATCGCCGACCGGCTCCTTGGGTCCGACTACCCCTACCGCGTCGAGGGTAGCCTCTACGGCCACCGCTACGCCGAGGTCTGCGTTCGCTTCGAGGCCGAGGAGGCGGCGGCCTGGTTCGCCGGGGTGGCGAAGGACGAGCTCCTCGGCCCCGAGTTCGCCGAGCCCGGGGTGGAGTAGCTCAGCCCAGCACTGCCCGAAGCTGGTCGGGGCTGAGGTTCCCGCCAGAGAGGATCACCGCGACCCTTCTTCCCTGGAAGCGGTCGCGGTAGCGGACCGCCGCAGCCAGGGCGGCGGCGCCGGCGCCCTCGGCCAGGTTCCGGGTGTGCTCGAGGTAGAGGCGGATGGCTTCGTCGATCTCGTCGTCGCTCACCAACACGAAGTCGTCGAGGAGCTCCCAGAGGATCCGTTGGGGGAGCTCGAACCCCACCCCGGTGGCGAGCCCCTCGGCGCGGGTTTTGGCGGGGGCGCTCTCCAGCCTCCGCGCCTTCCAGGAGCGGTAGGCGGCGGGGGCGGCCTCGGACTGGACCCCGATCACCTCGACGTGGGGCGCCAGGGTCTTGACCACGATCGCGCTGCCCGCGGCCCCGCTGCCCCCTCCCACCGGCACCAGGAGGACCTCGAGCTCAGGGAGGTCCTCGAGGATCTCGAGCGCGTAGGTGCCCACCCCGGCGATCAGGAGCGGCTCGTTCCCGGAGTGGATGTAGCGCATCCCGCTCTCCTCGGCGAAGGCTTCGGCGGCGAGCCGGGCCTCGTCGTAGCTCTTGCCCACCGCGCGGAGCTCGGCGCCGAGGAGCTCCATCGCCCGGAGCTTCACCGGGTTCGCGTTCTCGGGCACGAAGACGGTCGCCCGCGCGCCGAAGCGCCGGGCGGCGAAGGCCACCGACTGGCCGTGGTTGCCGGTGCTCACCGCCACCACGCCGCGCTCGCGCTCGGCCTGGGATAGATTCGCGAGCAGGTTGACCCCGCCCCGGACCTTGAACGCCCCCACCGGTTGGTGGTTTTCGTGCTTGACCCAGAGGGTGAGCCCGGTGGCAGCGTCGAGGCTGGGGTAGGCGAAGAGCGGGGTGGGGCGGAGGTGCCGGTAGACGTTTTTGCGCGCCTTCAAAACGTCGGTGAGGGTAACCGGAAGGGCCATGCCCCATTCTGGCACGGGCCTCAGCGAAGCTCGAGCGTGCCCAGCTCGTGGACGCCGCCTTCGAAGGGGAGCTCGCTCGCGAGGCGGATCGCGTAGCGGGGGTCGTCCCTGAGCCTTGGCGAGGGGTCGGGGAACCAGAGTCCGATTCGGACGGGCCCCTCGAGGTCCGGCGCGGAGAGGCGGAGGCCCCAGGTTCTACGCTCGCCCGGGCCGAGCGCGGTGAGGTCCAGGGCGAGCGGCACGTTCTTTCGTTCGGTTTCGCCCTCGAAGACGAGAAAAGCGGTGCGCGCCTTTTTGAGCCGGGCAAACCCGGTATTTTGAAGAGTGATTTCAAGGGTAAACGCACCCCCCGCGGGCACCGCCTTCGGCCAGCGGGCCCGCACGAGGCTTATGCGGTAGCCGAGCCGAGCGGCGAAGCGCTCAAAGGTGCCGTCTTCCTTCCACGCCTGGATCAGGTCGTCGTGGTATTCGCTGTTTAGGTAGTCGAGGTGGGCGCGCGCGCTTTCATTAAGGGCGTTTTCGCCGTCGGTGCGGGGCGGATTGATCGCGCAGGTCTCGCCGCCGTAGACGAGGCGGTCGTTTTCGGCGTAGACGAAGGCCCGCCAGGCCTCGGGGTCCTCTTCCGGGTAGGTGCCGTTGTCGGTGGGATCGGCGAGGTAGCAGTCGTTTAGGTGGGCGAGGCGCAGGGCCGTTTCACCTTCCAGGGGCGCGGCCGGAGGGCGGCTAGCGTCGAGCCCCAGGTAGCGGAGCTTGTCCGGCGGGTAGCGGATGGCGATGGGGAGCTCGGGAGGAAGGCCCGCCAAAAGTTCGTCCAAGAGCCAGGCCTTGGTCTCGGCGTCGTCGTGGCAGGTCGCGGTCGCCTCCCAGCAGTGCCACTCCCCCCAGCGGCCCAAAAACCCGGCCTGGAAAACGTAGACGAGGTCGGCGTTTTCGCGGACGATGGGCAAGAGCTGGCGCACGTGCTCCCGGATAAGATCGAGCTCGGCGTCGCCGTCCTCGCCGTAGCGGAAGCGCAGGATGAGTTTGAGCCCGTGTTTTTTCACGAGGTCGAAGGTGGTCTTGAGGCTCCCGAGCTCTTCTTCGGTAAGTGCCCGGTCCCGGGGCAGCCAGCCCCCGTAGGGGTAGACCAGAGTGAAGTTTTGGGCGATCTCGGCGAGGGCGGCCTCGTCGGGGTGGAAGGGGTCGAGGTCGGTGGCGTAGAAGCCCCGCTCGGGGTTTTTGAGGGGAAACGCGAGGGGTAGGGGCTCGGGGCGCACCTCCTGCCAAGGTGTCCTCGGCTTCCCGCAGGCCGGGAGCAGGAGCAAGAGTAAGATCGCTAGTCGTCGCACGGGGGCGTTCCTCCCAGTTCCTGGACTTTCCTGACCGCGGTCGGGGTGCAGGCGAGGCCCCCTCGGCCGGTCTCCTTGAGCTCGGGGGGCAAGAGCCGGCCGATCTTCGCAAGCGCCAGGACCACCTCGTCGGGGGGGATGAAGCTCCTTATGCCGGCCAGGGCCTGCTGGGCTGCGCTCACCGCGTGGACGCTGAAAAACCCGTTCCGCATCACGCAGGGGATCTCGACGTAGCCCCCCACCGGGTCGCAGACGAGCCCGAGCGCGTTCTGGAGGGCGAGGGCGGCGGCGTGCACGCTGGCCTCGGCGCTGCCGCCCAAGAGCTCGGTGACGGCGGCCGCGGCCATGGCGGCGCTCGCGCCGATCTCGGCCTGGCAGCCGCCGGTGGCGCCGGCGATGAAGACCTGCCGGCTGATGATCTTGGCCACGCCGCCGGCGAGCACGAGGGGCATGACGAGCCGCTCGTCCGGGATGCCGAGGTGGTCGGCGACGCCGAAGAGCGCTCCGGGCACGGTGCCGGCGCTGCCCGCGGTGGGCGCGGCGACGATCTTGCCCATGCGGGCGTTCTCCTCGTTCACCGCCATGGCGTAGGCTTGGACCCGCTTCAAGAGCGGCGCCTTCAAGGGGTCCTCGGCCTCCCAGAGGGTCTTCGCGTTCCAACCCACCATGCCGGCGACGCTCGGCGCGTCGCTCTTTAGGCCCCGCTCGATGGCCTTTCGCATGACCTCGAGGCGCCCGCGCATGACCTCGAGGACGAACTCCCGGGAAAGGCCGGTCTCCTCGAGCTCCTCTTTGAGCACGAGCTCGGAGGCGGGACCCTCGGCCTTCTCGAGGTCGGCGAACGAAAGCGGCACGCTTCCCGCATCTTACCGGGACGACGGCAAGGGCGGGGTTCCGCCCCGCCCTAAAGAGCTTCGGACGCCTAGACTACTGGGCGTAGAAGTCTTTGAAAACCCAGGAAAAGCCGACTTCGTCGAGGGCTACCGTGGCCGAAAACTCCTCGGTGAGTTCGGTTCGCGTGTGAACGTACCGGTCTAGGGTCATCTCCACTGCGTTCCACCCGGGATAGAGGTAGACCTGCTTAAAGGTGACTTGTTGGGTCTGGACGAGAGCGCCGCCGGTGTCGTACACGATTTTGCAGGTCCCTTTAAACCAGGTGCCCGGTCCGCCGTTGTAGACGTACTCGATCTTGGTAAGCCCTTGCTGCTCGTCCTTTACGCCACCCTCGGTTTCCTCGACGTAGCCCGCGAAGCTTCCATTTTTGCTTGCTGCGAAGGTAAGCCATAGGATCTTGGGGTTGGGAGGATTGATGGTGAGTTGGTCTTCGCACTTCCCCATGCCGCTCAGAGCGTTTCTGGGCGGGGCCCCGGCGGTGAGGATGAAGTGGCCGTCTTTTTCTATGTTCCCCTCGTAGATGTGGTTCGCAGCGCTGGAAGCGGCCAGGTTGAAGATTTTTCCGGTCTCCCCACTCGGCCAATAGGCGAGGGTGCCCTCGAGGTTCAGGGTTTTCCCAGAGACGAAGCTCTTTTGGCCCTCCGGAACCGGGGCGCTGGCGGAGTTGCACCCGGCCAGGACGGCCAGCGTTAATAGGCCCAAGCCAAAAACCCAACGCATCGGCACGGCACGCACCTCCAATCAACCCAAGTCGCCGGTGAAGGGTTCTTGGGTTGGGGCGAGCTTAGAACGTCCGGCTGGGGCCAGATGTCCTAATCTTGGGTCGGAAACGGAAACAGCTGCTGGACCGCGGCCCGGCCGTCGCGGATCATCATCCCGCGGTACGCCGCGGCGGTGAGAGCTCTTTCGACCCCGCTGACTTTCTTTAGGTTTCTATGTTTCCTCGGGCACCAGGGGCTCGACCCCGAGCCGCGCGAGCTTCTTGTCGAAACTGACCACGCGTTTGCCCTTGACCCGGGCGAGTTGAGCGAGGAAGACGTCGGGAAAGCCGAGGCCGCTTTTGGGGTAGGCTTCGAGGGCCGCGAACAGGGCCTCCTCCTCGCGGGGGGCGAAAGGGCGGGCGCTTAAGAGGGCAAGAAGCTCGCCTGCGGCCTCCTCGGCCGAAAGCCCGTAGACGCGGCCCTCGAGGACGTCAATCGTCTCCGCCACGTGCACGGGATGCACCTCGACGCGCTCGCCCGCTTCTTCTGCGCGCTGGGCGAAGGCGCGGGCGGCGCGGTAGAAGGGCTTTGGGCGTTTGGTGAGGAGGCGAAGCAGGAAGTTCGTGTCGGCGATTACCGCCGCCATCGCTTTCTGGCCTCCTCTTTTTCCAGCGCAAAGAGCTCTTCCGGCTCCTCGTAGGCCACCTTGGGCGCGTGGCCGGGGAGACGGTCCAGCACCTCGCTTAGGCTTCGCTTTCTCTTCGGAATCAGGCGGAGGGTTCCGTCCTCCACCCGGACGAGCAGTTCGTCCCCCGCCTTGAGGCCGAGCGCCTCCCGCACCGCCTTGGGCAGCACGACCTGCCCCTTGCTGGAAAGCCGCGTGTAGGGCATGGTTTTATCTTACCTTGGGTAAGACGAAGGGCAAGCTGTGGAGGGGGAGGGATGCGGGCCCCTCAGCCTGGGGGATTTTGGCTCGGTGAGGGGATGGCTTTCAGCACCCGCTCGACCGCGGCCCTCCCGTCCCGCACCGCCTCGGGGATCCCCACCCCGCGGTAGGCGGCGCCGGCGAGGGCGAGGCCGGGGAACGCCCGCTCGGCCTCCTCGATCGCCCGGACGCGGTCCAGGTGGCCGACGGTGTAGGCGGGCATGCCGCGGGGGAAACGGCCAGTCCAGGCTCGAACGGGCTTGGGCACCCGGCCAAGGAGCCCTCTTAGGTCCCGAAGCGCGAGGGCCTTGAGCTCTTCTTCGCTTGCCTCAGCCTCCTCCCCCGAGAAGTAGGCCCGGGCGAGGGCATAGCCCTCGGGGGCGCGGCCCGGCCATTTCTGGTCGAGCCAGGTGAAGCCCCGGGCGGAAAACCCCTCGTTCCGGGCAAAAAGGATCCCGTGGCCCACCCGGGGCGGCATCTTGGACTTTTCGAAGGCGAAGGTGACGGTGGCGGCGGAGTGGTAGGGGATTTCGGCGAGGGCGCTTAGGGCGGGAAAGCCGAGGGGTTCGAGCAGCTCGGCGGTCGTCGGCGCGGGGGTGGCGAGGATCAGCGACCTCGCCTCGATCGGCCCCTCGCTCGTCTCGACGCGAAAGCCCGAGGGGAGGGCCTCGATCCTTCGCACCCGGACCCCGGTCTTGAGCGCGTCCCCGAGCGCTTGGGAAAGGGCGTCTACCAGCCGGCCGAGCCCCCCTTGGAAGGAGGCGAAGAGCGAGCCCCCTTCGCGGCTCGTCTTCCTCGTACGCATCGCCTTCAGGGAGCCGAGGATCAGGCTTCGGTGCTCCCTTTCCAGCGCCTTCAGCTGGGGGAAGGCGGCGAGCAGCGAGAGCGCCTCCGGGTCGCCGCCGTAGATCCCGCCGGTGAGGGGGGCGGCAAGGCGCTCCCAGACCTCCCGGCCGAGCCGCCGCCGGATGAAGCGGCCGAAGGCCTCGTCCCCCTCGGGGCCCCGGGGCAGGACGAGGTCGAGGGCGGCCCGGAGCTTGCCGAGGGGCGAGAGAAGCGGCGTTCGCACCAGGGGGCCGAGCCTCGAGGGCACCACCACGT
>JALVVO010000238.1 GCA_027023345.1 Thermaceae bacterium | reverse complement strand
GTCGCAGGCGGTGGGGTGGAAGGCGGGGACCTTTTGCTCCAGGTAGTGGATCAGGCTGATGGCGTCGCCGACGACGCTCATCGCAAGCGCATATGGGCGGATCCCGGGGTCGAGCCGGTAGACCGCAAGACCCAGGAGCAGAACGAGCGGGTACATGAAGATCCGTTGATACCAGCAGAGCTCGCAGGGCATGAAGCGGCGGATCTCGGAGTAGTAGAGGCTGCCGGCGGTAGCGGCGATGGCCACCAGCCAGGCGAAGGTGAGCAGAAGGAGCGCCCGCGTCTTCCCGTTCACGCCGCCTCCCCGAGGAGCGCCTCGGCGTAGGCGCCGGCGTCGAAGGGCTGGAGGTCGTCCTCGCCCTCGCCGACGCCGACGAACTTGATGGGCACTCCGAGTTCCCGAACGATCGGGATCAGGACCCCGCCTTTGGCGGTGCCGTCGAGCTTGGTGACGATCACGCCGGTGAGGCCCACCGCCTCGTGGAACTTCTTGGCCTGCTGGATCCCGTTTTGGCCAACGGTGGCGTCGAGCACGAGCCAGACCTCGCCGGGCTCGCCGGGGTCAGCCTTGCCAATCGCCCTTTTGACCTTCTTGAGCTCCTCCATCAGGTTGTGCTTGGTGTGGAGCCGGCCGGCGGTGTCCACGAAGAGAAGGTCAAAGCCGCGGGCGGCGCGAGCCTTGGCGGCGTCAAAAGCGAGGGCGGCGGGGTCCGCCCCCTCGGGGGCGGAGATTACCGGGATGCCGAGCCGCTCGCCCCAGCGCTTCAGCTGCTCCCCGCCGGCGGCGCGGAAAGTGTCGCCGGCGGCGAAGAGCACCTTCTTGCCCGCCTCCTGGTAGTAGCGGCCGAGCTTCGCGATGGTGGTGGTCTTGCCCACGCCGTTCACCCCCACCATCAGAATCACGTGGCCCTTGGGCTCGACCCGCCTTTTGCGGGCGTCGGGCTTGAACCCAAGCTTCCTGAGCCGCCGGCGGCGCTCGTCGGGCTCGAGCTGGAGCATGATCGCTTGCTTGACGGCTTCCCGCAGGTCCTTGGGGTTTTGCTCCCGGACCTCCTTCAGGATCTCCTCGGTGGCGGCGAGCCCCACGTCGGCGGCGATCAAGGCGTACTCGAGCTCCTCGAGCACCTCCTCGGGGTCGCCTCCCCAGGGGACGGCTCGGTTGAGCTGCTCCGCGGTCTTCTTGAGGCCGGCCTTGATCCGGCTAAGCCAGGACATCGCCCTCGATTCTAGGCTAAGCCTCGATGAGTTTCAGCGCCCGATCGAGGCGGCGGAGCACCGTGTCCTTCCCCAGCACCTCGAGCATCTCGTACATCCCCGGGGTAGCGAGCCGGCCGGTGATCGCGGCCCGCAAAGGTTGCATGACCTTCCTTAGCTTGAGCCCCCGTTCCTCCGCGAAGGCCTTGATCGCGGGCTCGGTGGTGGCGGGGCGGAAGTCGGGAAGGCTTTCGAGCAGGCCCTTTAGCTCTCTCAGGATCTCCGCGCCCTTTTGAATCTCCTTCACCGCTTTTTCTTCATAATCAAAGTCGTCGGTGAAGAAGTAGCGGGCCTTTTCCGGGAACTCCTTAAGGGTCTCGAAGCGCGGGCGCATGAGCTCGAGGACCTTCTTCAGATACGCGTCCGACCTCCAGTCGAGCCCGGCGGCCTCTAGGAAGGGCTTCACCCGCTCGGCGAGCTCGTCGAGCGAGAGCACCTCGCGGATGTACTTGCCGTTCATCCAAACGAGCTTTTCCCAGTCGAAGACCGGGGCGCCGACGTGGACCCGCTTCCAGTCAAAGGCCTCGATCATCTCTTCGAGCGTGAAGATCTCCCGCCCGTCGGGCATGGAAAAGCCCATCAACGAAAGGTAGTTCCTGAGGGCTTCGGGCAAAATCCCCTGCTCGCGGTAGTAGTCCACGCTCGTGTGGCCAGTGCGCTTAGAGAGCTTCGCGCCCCCGGGCGCCCTGAGGAGCGGCATGTGGTAGAACTTCGGCAGCTCCCAGCCAAAGGCCCGGTAAAGCAGGACGTGGATCGGCGTGCTCACGAGCCACTCCTCGCCCCGGATCACGTCGGTGACTCCCATCAGGTGGTCGTCCACGACGTTCGCGAGGTGGTAGGTAGGGTAGCCGTCGGACTTGAGGAGCACCACGTCCGGGATCTCGGCGTTGTCGTAAACGACGGTGCCCCTTAGCTCGTCCCTGACCTCGGTGGTGCCAGGACGGGGGACTTTCAGCCGGATTACGTGAGGCTCGCCCGCCCGGGCGCGGGCCTCGGCCTCCTCGGGGGGGATGTTGCGGGCGCGGCCGTCGTAGCCGCCCTTTTCCTTCCGGATCTTTTCCAGCTCCTCCGGGGTCTCGAAGGCGCGGTAGGCCCAGCCGGATCGCACCAGCTCCTCGGCGTATTTCTTATAGAGGTCGAGCCGCTCGGACTGGCGGTAGGGGGCGTGGGGCCCCCCGATGTCCGGCCCCTCGTCGTAGTCGAGGCCGAGCCACTTGAGCATGTTCAGAATCTGTTTCTCTGCGCCCTCGACGTAGCGGGCCCGGTCGGTGTCCTCGATGCGGACGATGAAGCGCCCTCCGTTCTTCCGCGCCCAGACGTAGTTGAAAAGCGCGATGTAGGCGGTGCCCACGTGGGGGTCGCCGGTGGGGGAGGGGGCGATGCGGGTCGTCACCATGCGGCTCATTCTAGCCACAGGGTGAAGCGGACGATCCCTTTTAGCTCGCCGTTCGCGAGCAGGTAGGCGATCCAGGTGCCGGGAAAGGCCCGCACCTTCGCCGGCGTGAGGCGGAAGTAGAAGTAGGTGGGAATCGCCCGGCCCACCCAAGCGGGCTTGACCTCGAGCACGTAGCCCGCGTGCTCGAGCCCCCCATCCGGGCGGATCAGGTAGAGCTCCAGGGAAAGAGGCCCGACGTCTTCTTTTTCAAACTTCCAGCGGACTTTAAAGAGCACCGCCGGGTCGGAGGGGTAAAAGACGTCCCGGGCCTCGGCGATGCGGTAGGTCTTGAGGTCGGCGGGGTCGAACCCCGGCGCGGGGACGCCGACCTCGACGCCCGCGAGCCGGGCGGCAAAGACCGGGAGCAGGGCCAGAGGTAGGAGCCAAACTAAGTGGCGGGCCATGGGCTTAGCTTAAAGTCTGCTAGGGTGGGAAAAGATTTGCAAGTGCCGATAAGGACCCGATGAGCAGAGCAACAGCTAAGCTACCGCTCATTACGGGGCCACTTTCTACTGGGGGTTGTTCCGTGTATCTCCAGCGCTTGGCTACGACAAAAAGAACGAACAGCATAATCCCAAAGCCGAGTAAGGCCTCGGTCGGTCGTTTTGGGTGCGGCGCTGCAGGCTGATCGGTTGCGAGCATCAAACTAAGGAACGCGAAAGCGTTGAAGGTTACGTGGGCCCAAGAGGTGGTTTTCAGGGAGGCGCCCGCGAGCACCATACGGCCGAGAATCCAACCCACGAAAAGACCGTCTAGGATGAGTACTGGGTCTCCATGTACTAGAGCGAAGATGGCGGTTTGGGCGTAGAGGGCGAAGCGTGTACCCCTGCGGCGCGCATAGCTTTGTAGCAACAAGCCGCGGAAGAGCCATTCCTCCACGATTGGAGCAAGGATAACCATAAAGAAGAAGAGTGCCGCCCAACCCCAGCTAGTATTTGCTGCGAAATTTTTGGACAGGCCCTCAAAATAGAAATCGGGGAAGATTTGCGGAGAAAAGTAGGCGTAGCCAAGTTTAAAGAAAGCAAGCAGGGACATCGCCTCTAGAATTTCGGGCACAGGAGCTTTTCGCCATCCGATTTCGGGGGCAAGCACTTTCACATAACGCGTGTAAAGCCAGTAGGCAAACGCACCCACCAAAATGGCGTTTGCAAGGTGGTACAGGTCTTGGGATATAGATTGGACCCATGTACCTAGCTCGTCTGCCAACCTTTCGGTAGGAATATTCTGAAACGCATAAATAATGCCCTCGACAAGGCCCAAGAGAGCTGCAAGCAGAATAGTCAAAAGAAGTGCTGCAAAGCTAGCGAGAATGTAGCCCAGAACCAGCCGGTTGGCCTGTTGGGGCGTCATTGTTTTATTTTACGCTGGATTGGCCTTTAGGCTGGGTCACATGCCACGCATGTAATCAACCGGAGCTTTGAGGACGGTGGCGGCGGTCGAGCTCGGCGGCGAGGGCCTCGGGGGTGAGCCCGAGCTCGGCAAGGACGAGAAGCAGGTGGAAGTAGAGGTCGGCGGCCTCCCAGCGGAGCTCGTCCTTGTCCTGGTTCTTCGCCGCCAGGATGACCTCGCCGGCCTCCTCGGCGATCTTTTTGAGGATTCGGTCGAGCCCGGCCCGGTGGAGCCTGGCGACGTAGGAGCCCTCGGGGAGCTCGCGAAGCCGGGCCTCGATGGTGGCAAAGACCCGGGCGGTCACCTCGCCGAGGTCCGGGGGGGCATCCCGCTTCGCTTCGACCGGGTTATGGAAACAAGAGTGCTCCCCGGTGTGGCAGGCGGGGCCGTGGGGGAGGACTTTGTAGAGCACCGCGTCCCCGTCGCAGTCGAGGGTGACCTCGACCACTTCCTGCACGTTGCCGCTCTCCTCGCCCTTTTTCCAGAGCTTTTGCCGCGAGCGGGAGTAGAAGTGGGCAAATCCGGTTTCTAGCGTCTTTTCAAGGGCCTCGCGGTTCGCCCAGGCGAGGGTCAGGACCTCGCCGGTACGGGCGTCCTGCATCACCACCGGCACGAGGCCCCGCTCGTCGAACTTGACGTCCTCAAGCGTCATGCCGCCTCCTCCGCCGGCCGGATGGGAAGGCCCCGGTCCTGCAGGTAGCGCTTGAGCTCGGGGATCGGGATCTCGCCGAAGTGGAAGACGCTCGCCGCCAGGGCGGCGTCGGCCCTGCCCTCGGTGAAGGCTTCCAGGAAGTGTTCCATGGTGCCGGCGCCGCCGGAGGCGATCACCGGTATCGAGACCGCCTCGGCGACGGCTCGGGTGAGCGCGAGGTCGTAGCCCGCCTTGGTGCCGTCCTTGTCCATGCTGGTGAGGAGGATCTCTCCGGCCCCGAGCCGCTCGCCCTCCCTGGCCCATTCCACGGCGTCGAGGCCGGTGGGTTCGCGCCCGCCCTTGACGTAGACCTCCCAGGAGTCATTCTTTTGCTTCGCGTCGATCGCGAGCACCACGGCCTGGGAGCCGAAGTGCTCGGAAAGCTCGCGGATGAGTTCGGGCCGCCGGACCGCCGCCGAGTTCACGCTCACCTTGTCGGCTCCGGCGAGGAGGAGCTCGCGGGCGTCCTCGAGGCTCCGCACCCCGCCGCCCACGGTGAAGGGAATGAAGACCGACTCCGCCACCCTCTTCACGATGTCGAGCATGATCGAGCGGGCTTCGAAGGTAGCGGTGATGTCGAGGAAGACGAGCTCGTCGGCGCCGGCGGCGTCGTAGGCCCGGGCGGCCTCCACCGGGTCGCCGGCGTCCCTGAGGTTCACGAAGTTCACGCCCTTGACCACGCGGCCGGCGTGCACGTCGAGGCAGGGGATGATGCGGCGGGCGAGCACGGGGGCGATTCTACCAGAGCCGCCGAACGCCGAAGGCGTCGAGGGCGGAGTCCTTGCTGATCAGGATGAGGTTCTCGAGCCGCGCCTGGGCGGCGAGGATGCGGTCGAAGGGGTCCTTGTGGCCGGCCTCGAAGCTACCGGCGAGGAGAGCGTGGGCGCTGGTGATGGGGAGGTCCAAGGCCCCAAGTCGAGCGAGGCTGCCGTAATAGTCGAGGAGGAGGGGTTCGGCGTGGGGCAGTTTGCCCAGCCGGTACTTGGTGGCGGCTTCCCAGGCGCTCGCGCTGGAGACCCAAAGCTCGGCTTCGGGGTCTTCGATGGCGGCTGCTGCCCGGGGAGACAAGCGGTGGGGCCGGGCAACGGCAAAAAGAAGCGCGTGGGTGTCAAGGAGGTAGCGCTTCATCCGTCTTCTTCGCCCTCGCCGTACCATGCGGCGAGTTCTTCTTCGGGGAGGGGTTCGAAGAAGGAGTCGGGGATTTCGAAATCGAGGAAACCAAGCTCCCGCTTTTTGGGCTTTTCGGGGATCAGCCGCGCCACCGGCTTGCCCCGCTTGGCGATGATCACCTCCTCGCCCGCGAGGGCGAGCTCGATGAGCTCGGAGAGCTTCGCCTTGGCCTCGGCGACGTTCACGATTTTGGCCACGGTCCTACCCTACTTGGTCAGGTTGACCTGGTCAAGTAAGAAAGCACCTCGACATGGTGGGTGAAGGGGAAGAAGTCGTAGGGGCGGACGAAGCGAAGTTCGTAGCCACCCTCGCGGACCAGCGCGCCCGCGTCACGGGCCCAGGTGGCGGGGTCGCAGGCGACGTAGAGGAGTTTCTCGGGCCCTTTTTCGACGAGCGCGCGGCGCATCTCCTTGGAGAGCCCGGCGCGGGGCGGGTCGAGGGCGACGAGGTCAGCGGGGAGGAAGTTCTCGAGGTTTTTGGCGTCGTCGCGGACGAACCGAAGGTTCGCCACGCCCTGCTTACGCGCGTTCTTCGCCCCCATCTGCACCGAGCGCCAGTTGATCTCGACGGCGAGCACCTCCCGGAAGCGGGGGGCAAGGTGGAGGGAAAGCACCCCCACGCCGGCGTAGAGCTCCACCGCCCGGTCGCCCTCGCCGACGAGGTGCGCGGCCTCGCGGTAGAGCGCGCCGGCGGCGAGCGGGTTGACCTGGGAAAAGCTCACCGGGTCCACCGGAGCCGAAACGCTGCCGAAGTCCTCCATCAGGATCGCCTTGCCCGCGATGTGGACGAGCCGCCCCCGGAAGCGCCCGCGAGGGTCCGGGGCCGCCCACCAGACGCCGGCGAGGCCCGACTCCACCAGGGCGGCGGCGGCGCGCTTGAGCTTGCCCGGGCTCCCCCCGATCAGGGCGGCGAGCGCCCGGTCCTCTTTCAGACTCCCCTTGATCGCCACCTCCTCGACGTTTACGAGGGGCCAGGAGGCAAGGAGCTTCCTCGCTTCCTCCACCGGCTCGGCGACGAGCAGATCCTCTTCCACGCGGACGGGCTCGTGGCTTCCCGGCAGGCGGTAGCCGAGCCCCCCGGTAGGTAGGACGGCGTACTGGGCGGCGGTGCGGTAGCGGAGTTCGCG